>CANRHT010000006.1 GCA_947630465.1 uncultured Pseudomonadaceae bacterium | reverse complement strand
GCAATCTCATGCCCCATCACCGCAGCAATTTCGTCGTCAGTCAATTTGAGTTTAGTAATAATGCCACTGTAAAAGATAATTTTACCGCCCGGGCCACAGTTAGCGTTGAGCTCAGGGCTGTCAATTAGATTAACCTGCCAATCCCATTGCTGCGCATCAGGACGAAAGTGGCCCACTTGTGCAATCAAACGCTTGCCGATTGTTTGCAAACGCTTGGCATTGGCACTGCGCGTATCAAGCTGGCCTTTGGACTGAGCTTTTTGCAAGGTTTCTTGATAGTGCTGCGCATAACTCTGATTCACTTGCTGGGTCGACAGCATACTGAACATATACTGCTTACGCTCTACACCTACCGCGCTGGAACTTGTCGTGTTAACCGCTTGACAACCCGTTAACAATAGCGCTGCAGACAGCGCCAATACTTTATATAAACGAGTCAAATCACACCTCTTCCTGATAATTACAATTAGCAAATCCATCGCTAGATCGATGGTATGTGTACAGTTGATTTTAGGTACAACTCGGGCAAACCATCTTTGCCAACAGCGTGCGTTCAAAACGACTAGAGCCACACGGGGCTCAAGTCGTAGATGAGCACTGCGCTTTATACGCTAGGCGTTGCCTGTGAGCTTAATTTGCGCATCACGGGTAAAGTCCAGCATACGTTGTAAGGGACGCACAGCTTTAGGAATAATAGCCGGGTCAACAGTGATTTCATTGTCGCCGTTTTGCAAACTCAGCAACATTGCTTCCAAAGTATTCATTGCCATCCAAGGACAGTTCGCACAACTGCGGCATGCCGCACCTTCACCAGCGGTCGGCGCTTCAATAAAGCTCTTATTGGGGCTCAGTTGCTGCATTTTGTAGAAAATACCGCGGTCAGTGGCCACAATAAACTGCTGATTCGGCAATTCTTGTGTGGCTTTAATCAACTGCGTGGTCGAACCAATCACATCAGCCAATTCAAGCACTGCAGTGGGTGATTCAGGATGCGCCAGCACGGCGGCTTCTGGATACAGCGCTTTCATATCGGCTAATTGCTTAGCTTTAAATTCTTCATGGACAATGCAAGCAGCGTCCCAGAGCAGCATATCTGCGCCGGTTTCACGCTGGATATAGCGCCCTAAATGCTGATCGGGTGCCCACAGAATGGTCTCGCCGTTATCCATCAGACTTTCAACGATATCCAAAGCACAACTGGAGGTTACCACCCAATCGGCACGCGCTTTCACTGCGGCAGAAGTATTGGCATACACCACCACAGTACGCTCAGGGTGTTGATCACAAAACTCAGAAAACTCTTTCACCGGGCAGCCCAAATCCAGCGAGCAGGTCGCTTCTAAGGTAGGCATGAGGATGCGTTTTTCAGGGTTTAAAATTTTGGCGGTTTCGCCCATAAAGCGCACACCGGCAACCACTAAGGTTTGCGCACTGTGCTGGCTGCCAAAACGCGCCATCTCCAGCGAGTCAGCGACACAGCCACCGCTTTTTTCAGCGAGTTCTTGAATGATAGGATCGCAATAGTAATGCGCGACCAACACGGCATTTTGCGCTTTAAGCTCAGCAATAATACGCTCAGAATAATGCGCTTCTTGCTCAGGCGTTAGCACTTCAACTTGCTTTGCAGCTAAGTGGGCTTGAACTAAAATGCGTTCAGAAATTTGCGTCATTGATGCCAGTCCTCACAGCGCACACGGGCGCAATGTTAACAAGTGTATGCTTCTTTATTGAATTAGAACGCAAACAATACTGACAATAAAACAATGCTATGGAAACTGGTGGGTCGTGTGGGATTCGAACCTACGACCAATTGGTTAAAAGCCAACTGCTCTACCACTGAGCTAACGACCCGAAAGGGATGCGAATCATACGGCTTTTTGAGCTCAGATCAAGCGAAAGTTTTATTTTTGTCAAAAGTATCGTGTTACGTCGTTGATTCCTGCGTTGATAAAACCTTGTTTTCGCAGTTGACAGCTTTCACAGTTCCCGCAAGCGCGACCCTCAAGATCGGCCTGATAACAAGATACGGTGAGCGCATAGTCTACCTCTAACTGCGTCCCAAGCCGAATAATATCAGCCTTACTCATACTTTGCAGGGGCGCTTGAATCCGAAAGGTGCGTCCTTCAACGCCTTCACGGGTTGCCAAGTTAGCCACACGCTCAAAGGCTTGAATAAAGGCCATGCGACAATCGGGATAGCCTGAGTAATCGACATCATTGACGCCGATAAAAATATCATAAGCCTGCAGCACTTCCGCCCAACCCAGCGCCAGCGATAAAAAAACGGTATTGCGCGCGGGCACATAGGTCACTGGAATTTCGCCCTGAGTCGCGGCTTGCGGTACCGCCAGCGTGCTATCGGTCAGTGCCGAACCACCGATACCATCTAAATCAATCCCAATCACTTTATGCTCAAGGGCACCTAGCGCTTTGGAAATACGACGTGAGGCGTCTAACTCACTGCGATGGCGCTGGCCGTAATCAAAGCTCATGGTGTAGCAATCAAAGCCTTGCGCGCGAACCGACGCCAGCACTGTTGCTGAGTCTAAGCCACCTGACAGTAAAACCACTGCCCGCTTATTGCTCATGGGGATCCCCTCAAATTTTAAACCAGCGCTAGGGTACAGATATCAGTGGCCGCATCACGATATAAACGCATACGGGCAACTGAACGCCTAACTGACGAGATGGCTCAATACACTGCGCGTGCCGCACTCTGTTTTATGTTTAAAATTACAGAGTGCTTACAGCCGTATATTAGAGTTTGGCTAGATCTTTTTCAGCCAACTGTGCCGCTGAGGTGTTGGGGTAGCGGGCGAGTACTTGTTGTAAAATGCCACGCGCACGGTCAACACGCCCTAATCGACGCTCAACATCAGCGAGCTTGTACAATGAATCCGGCACTTTATTGTGCTCTGGATAATTCTCGCCCACCAATGCAAAAGCTTTACCTGCCGCTTGCAAGTCATTCTGTACTAAATGTATTTCACCTAACCAGTACTGGGCATTGCCCGCATATTGACTGCTTGGGTATTTACGCAAAAAAGCCGTGAAGGCTTGCTGCGCTTTATCAAAATCACGCTCTTTAATTAAATCAAAAGAGGCTTCATAAAATAGCTTTTCCTTTTCAGGATCAGCAGCAGAGGCTGGCTCTGCAGGCGTTGAGTTACTGGCCGTGCTCGTAGCAGGCGCTTCAGTCGCCGTAGTTGAACTCGTAGCTTGTTGTGTTGCACCACTTATGCGGCTGTCTAACACTTGGTAACGCTCAAGATTTTCTTGGCGTAACTGGGTGATTTCATATTGCTGCTCTTCAAGCATACCGCGCAGCGTAGCAATTTCTTGTTGCATCTGTTGCAGCTGCATAAACAGCTGAGCTTGAGCTGAAGGCAGTGCCGAAGCACCACCTGCAGCCGCAGAACCGTTCATACCCTGCTCTGTGCCAGCATAGGTTTGATCATATGCTGAGCGGTCAGTGACTGGGATCGCAGCGCTTGCCACCATGGGCAGGCCGAGGGCCAAGGTTATCAGGGTAGAACGGATCATATAGCTTACCTTTTACTTACGCAGTTCAACGCGACGGTTTTGTGACCATGAGCTTTCGTCATGACCAATCACGTTTGGACGCTCTTCGCCGTACGATACTGGCTCAAGTTGTGCAGGTGAAACACCCTGCAGAACTAAGTAACGCTGTACGGCTTTAGCACGACGCTCGCCCAGTGCCATGTTGTATTCACGCGTACCACGCTCATCGGCGTGACCTTCGAGCACAACACGTGCGCCATTACCTTGTAAGTCACGCGCGTGCACATCAAGTGCGCGCATGGCTTCTGGTTTCAGGTCTGAACTGTCGAATTCAAAGTAAAACGTAGTGATTGCACGCAACGCTGCTTCTTCACTCGCATAGCCATCTAAGCTACCGTCAACAGCGCCCGTGTTAGCACCGTAACCCGCATTCGGATCAATTGCGCCTTCACCGCTAGCGTCGCCGCCTTTAGAAGAACAACCTACTGCAACAGCCAAAGCCAATGATAAAGCGGCAAGTTTACCGAATTTAAGCATTTCCATTTTACAAGCTCCAAAAAACAACATTATTAAGTGAGTTCACTCACCATCAGTTTAGGTAAGGGGACCATGAAGGCTCTCTGACTTCGCCTTGAATGCTAGGTAGTGGGAGCCGCACCCGCCCATTGATAGATGCAAGCATCAGGACACCCCTGCCCTGTTGGTGAGTAGCGTAGATTACCATTGTTCCATTGGGCGCAACAGTAGGTGACTCATCTAAACTTGAGTCAGATAAAATACGTAAATTACCGCGCTGTAAATCCTGTGCAGCGACCTTAAACACAGCATAGCCGTCTTGACGATGAATCATCACCAAGGTCTTTTCATCAGCGGATAATTTAGGATTAGCATTGTAGTTACCAATAAAGGTCACACGCTCAGCAGCGCCGCCATTGATGTTCATCCGGTAAATTTGTGGTTTGCCTGAACGGTCAGAAGTGAAGTACAGCGTTTGCCCATCTTTACCCCAGAATGGCTCAGTATCAATCGCTGCATGATTGGTCACTCGGCGCACTTGGCGTGAGCTCATATCCATGACATAAATCTCTGGATTACCATCACGCGATAAAACAAAAGCTAAACGATTGCCATCCGGTGACCACGACGGTGCACCATTTAAGCCCTCATAGTTCGTGACTTGTTCGCGGTGTCCGGTTTCAATATTTTGCACAAAAATACGTGGGCGTTTTTGCTCAAACGACACATAGGCAATACGCTTACCATCAGGAGCAAACGACGGTGACAAAATGGGCTCACGCGATTGCAACAAAGTGACTGCACGCGCACCATCGTAATCCGCACGCTGCAAAGTATAGCGGGTATTGCTGGCGGAAAAACGCTCCGCTGTGACATACAGCAAACGTGTTGAAAACGCACCTTTAACACCGGTCAGCTTGTCATACGACTGATCAGAAATATGGTGCGCCAAATCGCGCAACTGCTCAACCGAACCGCCGACGCTACCACTGAGCATCACTTGCTCGGTAGTTACGTTGATCAGTGCATAGCTGACCTGAACGCGTCCTGCATCAGGCGTGATTTTACCCACTAAAAGATACTGTGCACCAATAGCTGTCCAATCTCGAAAAATCACCTCGCCCACTTGTGCAGGCTGACTGATCATATTCTGACGCGCAATAGGCTCAAAAGAACCTGAGTTGCGCAAATCATTGGCCACGATTTGCCCAATATCCTCTGGCAATGCACTGCCACCTTGCCAAGCAAAAGGGACTACCGCGATGGGCACCGCCCGATCAGTACCACTGGTGACACGGATGTTTTTCTCGTCAGCCATCGCCTGCGCGCATAACAGAACCAGAAAAAGTGTTTTAAATATTTTCATCACAAGGCTAAATCCTCAGGCGAGAATGTCATTTTAAACGAACGATACGGTGCAAACTCATTAGCACTTAAGCGCTGCATTTCTACCAATCGTCCAATGTTTTTTACTGCAGCCACCGCTGAGTTATCAAAGGGCAGATTACCACTGCTGCGTGCCACACTCACATTAGTTACCGTACCATCTGACAACATATTAATTTGAATGATCACTGTCATACCGTTCGTTGCACCCGGTGGACGCGTCCAGCCTTCAGATGCCCGAATGCGAATCAAGTCATCTAAGCCACCCGCCACTTGCGAACCTTGAGTATCGGCAGCGGTTTGCTGGTACTGCGTGCTCTCGGATAATAATTCAGCTAAGGCTCCGGCTTTTTTATCTTCCATAGCTTTGCGCGCGGCCTCTTGCGCCTTGCGTTGCTTGGCAGCTTCCTCGGCGGCACGCTTTTGTTTATCCGCGTCAGCTTTTTTCTTCGCATCCTCAGCGGCTTTTTTATTAGCAGCATCGGTGGCAGCTTTCTTTTTCGCGTCTTCAGCCGCCTTGGCCGCTTTTTTCTGCGCGTCATCCGCAGCTTTCTTAGCGGCTTCTTGCGCTGCTTTTTTCTGTGCATCGGCGCTGGCTTTTTTCTTCGCCTCTTCAGCTGCCTTGAGTTTCGCAGCTTCAGCCTGCTTAAGCTTCTCGGCAGCGAGTTTGGCCTGCTCTTGCTTGGCTTGCTCCTGCTGTTTGGCTTGCGCTTGTTTTTCTGCAGCCGCTTTTTGCTGTGCCTCGGCCGCTTTCTGCTGCGCCTCTTTACGTGCTTGCGCAGCACGCGCAGCTGCACTGGATTGAGCTTGTGCAGCTTTTTCTGCTAAAGCAGCTAAACGCTCTTGCTCGACTTTTTTCTGCTCTAATTGCTCAGTTTCGTAACGCTGCGCTGAGGTTTTCGCCGCTTCTCCAGCAATTTTCTGATTGGTTTGCGTAGTGGCCTGACTTTGTGATTGCAATTGATAGAGCGTGGCTTTAATCACTGGCCGTGCTGGCGGCAACTCTGGTGTTTTAGAAAAGCTGACGAACAAAAATGCAAACAGCATCGCGTGCAAGCCAACAGCCCAGACCACCGGCCAAAACAAATTTTCCGAAGAAGAACGATCATGCTGCTGCATCAAGGTGCCTCAGTAATTAAGCCAACATCAGTCACACCTGCTTGCTGCAAGCCACCCATCGCAGCCATAACACTGCCATAGTCCACTGTTTTGTCGGCACGTACATACACTTGCACCTTTTTACCTTGGGCTGCATTCGCCGCCAAAATAGCACGCGCTGCATTGACCATTTGCGCCAGATCAACTGCTTTATCTTGCACTGTGTCGACATCCACTTCGGTACTGGTATTCCAGTAATAGCTCTTATCGGGCTGAATCGAAATGGTCAGCACAATAGAATTATTATCTTGCGGCAACACTTCACTACTGACCTGTGGCAGATCAACTTTTACGCCTTGATTAAGCATGGGTGCAGTGACCATAAAAATCACCAGCAGTACCAGCATTACGTCGATATAAGGCACCACGTTCATTTCAGCAACGGGTTTGCGACGGTTACGAATCCGACCTCTATGCATGGGGCACCTTAATCCTCTTTGGAGTGGACTTTACGATGCAAAATGGCTTGAAACTCATCAGCAAAGGTGTAATAACGCGCGATCAAATTTTCACCGCGCGCGGCAAAACGGTTATAAGCAATCACCGCAGGAATCGCCGCAAACAAACCAATGGCGGTGGCAATCAAGGCCTCAGCAATACCCGGCGCGACCGTCGCCAAAGTGGCTTGCTGCACTTGGGCTAAACCGCGGAATGAGTTCATGATGCCCCAGACCGTACCGAACAAACCGATATAAGGACTGGTCGAACCCACCGTGGCTAAAAACGGTAGGCTTTGCTCAAGCTTTTCTTCTTCGTGGGAAATCGCCACACGCATCGAGCGTGCTACGCCTTCCATTACTGAATCGGGGTTGGCGCCTGGCTGCTGGTTTAAGCGTGAAAACTCTTTGAAACCAGCACGAAAGATCTGCTCTACACCAGAATCCAGATCAGCGTTATTACACACCTGACGGTAGAGTTTAGATAAGTCTGTACCGGACCAGAAACGATCTTCAAAACTATTTAAGCCTGCACGAGCAGCGCGCAGTAATTGGCTGCGCTGGAAGATGATTACCCATGAGGTAATGGAGGCTCCCACTAAGATCAACATTACAAACTGAACAACCAGACTGGCGTTGCTGATTAGGCTCCACATCGACATCTGATCAACGGCATTGGCTTCCACGCTTACTCTCCTGCAAAATCTTGCACATCAGCCTTAAAGGCCGCATATAACTGTTCGGGAATGCCCCGAGGTTTTAGGGTATCGGCATGCACACAGGCCACAGTAAAATGCCCTTCACAGAGCAACACATCATCACTGGCGCGGCGCACTTGCTGATAAAATTTCAAACTGGCACGTTTTAATACTTCCACCTGCGCACTCACCACCAGCTCATCGTCTAAACGAGCTGGAGCGTGATAACGTGCTTGCGAGGAATGCACAACGAACAGTAGATTCTCGGTGGCCATTTGCGCTTGAGAAAAGCCCAAATAACGCAAACGCTCAGTGCGAGCACGCTCCATGAATTTTAGATAATTCACGTAATAAACGATGCCGCCTGCATCCGTATCCTCGTAGTAGACCCGACAAGGAAAGGTAAATCGCGATACTGCTGTTAATGCGCGCATACTTTAATGCTACCTCGTGTAATTGCCAATCAAAAACGCAGGTATATTTTTAGTCGTCTTCACTAAAAATGGCTAACACGCTGGGATCTTGCAAGCGATCTGGCACATTTAAACCAAAATGCTGATAAGCGTGACGCGTCACCACTCGTCCACGTGGCGTACGCATAATAAAACCCTGCTGAATCAAGTACGGTTCTAGGACATCTTCAATGGTGTGTCGTTCCTCACTGATTGCAGCAGCCAAACTATCAATGCCGACAGGACCGCCATCAAACTTCTCGATCATGGCTAATAATAGCCGGCGATCTTGATGATCAAAGCCATGCTCATCCACATCCAACAGGTTCAGCGCCTGATTGGCAATCAACTGGGTGATACGACCATCACCGCGCACTTGTGCAAAATCACGTACGCGGCGTAATAAACGATTGGCAATACGCGGCGTACCCCGTGCACGACGGGCGATTTCATACGCGCCCTCATGCTCAATCGGCATCTTTAAGATGCCACCCGATCGCGAAACGATGGTCGTCAAATCGGTATCATTGTAAAATTCTAAACGCTGCACAATACCAAAGCGATCACGCAGTGGGTTGGTTAACATTCCGGCGCGGGTGGTGGCACCCACCAAAGTGAAGGCTGGTAAATCCAACTTAATTGAACGCGCCGCTGGACCTTCACCGATCATGATATCCAGCTGAAAATCTTCCATAGCCGGATACAATACTTCTTCAACAATCGGCGGCAAGCGGTGAATCTCATCAATAAAGAGCACATCGCCTTCTTCAAGATTGGTCAGCAAGGCAGCCAAATCGCCTGGACGCTCAAGTACTGGGCCTGAGGTGCTTTTAAGCGATACATTCATTTCTTGTGCAATAATATTGGCCAGCGTGGTTTTACCTAAGCCGGGCGGCCCAAAAATCAGCGTATGGTCCAGCGCTTCAGAGCGGTTTTTTGCAGCCTGCATAAACAGCGCCATCTGCTCTCGCACCACCGGCTGGCCAATGTAATCAGCCAGACTCAGCGGACGAATGGCGCGGTCAATATGCTCCTCACGCTCACGCGGAGTGGCGTCAATTAAGCGATCAGCTTCAATCATAAACTGCAGTTATCCCAAATAATGTAGCGCAATCACACCATGCCTTTTAAAGCGCGACGAATTAAGTCTTCGCTGCTGAGGCCATCTTCAACCACCAGCCCAACCGCACGACTCGCCTCAGCCGGTTTAAAGCCTAAACTGATTAAAGCGCTGACTGCATCCTTCTCAGCACTCTGGCTGTTTATGACTGCGCCTGCAGCGGCCGGTTCCATCGCGACTTGGCCCGCCAAAGGTGTGCTATCCCAGTTTTTAAAACGGTCTTTTAATTCAACCAATAAACGCTCTGCCGTTTTTTTACCCACACCCGGCACTTTCATCAAGCGACTGGTATCTTCAGCATTGACACACTGAATCAGCTCATCAACACTCAGACCTGACATCAACGCCAGCGCCAGCTTTGGCCCCACACCATTTAAACGGATCAACTCACGAAACAATGCTCGATCACGTTTTGTATAAAAGCCGTAGAGCAACTGCGCATCTTCACGCACCACCAAATGCACATGCAACACCAGTGGCTCGCCGACCGCTGGCAGCTGAAACAAAGTGGTCATAGGCACTTCCAGCTCATAACCTACACCATTGACGTCTAATATGACGTGCGGCGGTTGTTTTTCGAACAAAGTGCCACGCAAGTATCCAATCACAAGTAGTCCTTATCGACAAAAAGCGCGTGCAGGCAGCGCAAAGCCCAACAGCAAAAGCTGGCATTATATACAGTTAAAGCACGGCAAGGCCAGAATCATGCACAACCACCGAGCCAGCCCTAGTAACAGCACTATTAAACCGACACAGCTCCAACCAAACTTCTGACCAACATAAGGCTTTAAGCAAATACAGCGGTAATGGCGTAGTTCAGTGCAGCGCCGCCCACAATTAACCAGACAAACAACAGGCTGGCTAACATTAACGGCTTTAAACCTGCACGGCGAATCGCCTTGATCTCAGTGGTTAAACCCAAGCCTGCCATCGCCATCGCTAACAACCCCGTATCCACTTGTGCAATCTGCACAGTCATTGTTTCTGGTAGCCATTGCAAAGAGTTAAAACCTGCCACCGCAATAAAGATAAAAGCAAACCACGGCACAGTAACCCCGGCAAAAACGCCTTGCTTGGAAGTACTAGGCATAGCCACCTGTATAGCTTGCCTGCGCGCTAAATACACCGCCAAAACAATTAAAAACGGCGCCAGCATCATCACTCGCACCATTTTTGCGATCACCGCCGTATCAGCAGCGACTGGGCTGATAGCAGCACCCGCCGCTACCACTTGCGCAACCTCATGAATAGTAGAGCCCACAAACATTCCGTAGGCAAAATCGGTCGTCTCTAATAACCCCCAATGCAGGTTTAAACTGTGCAGCAAGGGGTAAACAAAAATAGCTAAAGTGCCAAACACTACAACCGTCGCCACAGCCACAGTAATTTGCTCAGCCCGTGCTTTTAATACGGGCTCTGCAGCCATAATCGCCGCGGCACCACAAATAGAGCTACCGATACCAATCAACATCGCTGTGCCACACTCTAACTTAAACACTCGAATCCCCAGCAATAGCGCCAGCGCAAAGGTACTGGTCACCACCAGCGCATCAATCAAGACGCCAGCCATACCCACATGCCCTATATCTTGAAAGGTCAAACGAAAGCCATACAAAATAATACCCAAGCGCAGTAAGTACTGTTTAGCGTAGTGCACTCCAGGCAAGCAATGGCCGGCTACTTGGGTAAAAAGCGTATTACCGACAATAAAACCCAACAAAATAGCTAAGGTTAAAGCTGATAGACCATGCGCCTGCAGCCAAGGCATATCACCTAACAGCATGGCGCCAGCCGCCAAGCCTGCACATAGCAGCAGCCCAAGCATTAAATTGGTATGCAACTGCAACCACCGAGGTAAGGCATCACGAACAGTTTGGGTATTTTTTCGCGTCAACATGGTAAGCACTCTTTGCGGGTGTAAAGCGGGCTGCTAGAGCACCTGAGAACTCGCAGTGTAAACGCCCTCAAACCAACATAAAAACCGATTATATCGATATAACTAACCGTAAAAACAGATCATCCAAATGCCACACGAAGGTTTTCAGTGCGTCTTGACTATAAACAGCGCTGAGCATGCCAGATCAAAAACAACAACAGCCTCACACTGTTACCCCCAGCCCTCGGCACGTAACACCTAACGTAGCCACAGGTAACACTTCGCACCACGGCTCACTTACACAGAGCACCGCAACACAGCTCCAGCAGGCAACAAAAAACATAAGCCATTGATTTATAAGAGAATTAAAAAAGATGGCACAGCACCTGCTTTGTATTTAGACATAACAACAATAACAAATACTAAAACCATAATAAGAATAAGACGTAACGGCTCCAGCACAATAAAAACAACAGCATGGGAGACGCAGCTAACTGATTACTTTGCAGAGGATAATGAAGGTAGCGATACAGATAATCCGAGAATAATAAAACTGCAGATCATGCAGCACCCGTATTAACTGAAACAGCTACAAGATCATCAGCATTCAAAGCAATCCGTTAACTTTTACAGCCTGATCAATAGGCTGGTTACACAGCAGGCAGATAACAACAACAAAAATGCCACAATAATAAAAACAACGCCAAGCATATTACATGGAGGAAGGTTCGCCTTCCTCCATACTATTATTTCAATAGCCCCATCACACTCCCTTCACCTCAACGCCCTTACTCGCTACTGACCTTGATTGACTTAATCACTTTCCTCGTTCACCTCTCGCACTAGCGGTGGTAGAATCGCCAATTATGATACGCAACCCACATTACAATATTTTTTATCGTCGAGTTACACAGGCTGAACCGCATCTTTCGCGGTCGTATGTATTGCGCGTAGCGTTTACCGTTCCCTCTTTTGTCGCTCGTCGCAAACAGGCCCTGCTATGCTGAAAAAGCTTTTTAAACCCTTTCGCCTTTCACGCAAGGCCAAACAGCCCTCTGGCCCGACCGTACTTGATGCACACGAGCACCGTTTAAGCTGCGCGGATTTCACGCGCAACTCAGCCAATGTCGCCGTACGTTTACAGCAAGCCGGCTTTGAAGCTTATTTAGTGGGCGGTTGTGTGCGCGACTCGCTCTTGGGTGTCACTCCAAAAGACTTTGATGTGGCCACCAGCGCCACCCCCGAACAAGTGCGTTATGAGTTTCGCAACTCACGCATCATTGGTCGACGCTTTAAGTTGGTGCACGTGCACTTTGGTCGTGAACTGATTGAAGTTGCGACCTTTCGCAGTGATCACTCGCAAACAACCGATGACAACAACGACCGCTCGGCACACGATGCCAGTGGTCGTATTTTACGTGACAACGTTTACGGCAGCATGGCTGATGATGCTCAACGCCGCGATTTCACCATGAATGCGCTGTACTTTGATGTCAGCAACGAAAAAGTATATGACTACAGCACTGGTTTTGCTGACATTCAGCGCCGCTTAATTCGCCTGATTGGCGATCCAGAACAACGCTATTTAGAAGACCCCGTACGCATGCTGCGCGCGATACGCTTTGCTGCCAAACTCAATTTTGACATTGAAGACAGCACTGCAGAGCCTATTCATCGCTTAGCGCATTTACTGCGAGACATTCCTGCTGCTCGTTTGTACGAAGAAGTCCTCAAGCTATTTCTCAGCGGCCACGCGGTGCGCACCTATGAACTGCTGTGCGAATACGGACTCTTTGCGCCGCTGTTCCCAAGCACCGCCAAAGCGCTAGAGAAAAACCCTGAATATGTTAATCGCTTACTGCGTAATGCCTTTAGCAATACTGATAAGCGCATCAGCGCCGATCGACCTGTTACTCCAGCGTATTTATTTGCTGCCTTACTTTGGCCCGCATTAACCGCGCGCGCCATCAGCTTGCAAAACGACGGTATGCATCCTTTGCCTGCCATGCAAGAGGCGGCGCATCAAGTATTACTCGAGCAATTAAAAACAGTAGCAATACCCAAGCGCTTTAGTATTCCTACCCGTGAAATATGGGACATGCAAGAGCGCTTGCCGCGTCGTGCAGGCAAGCGTGCCGATATGTTGTTAGCCCACCAGCGTTTCCGTGCCGGGTATGATTTCTTGCTGTTACGTGAAAGCGCTGGCGAGCATACTCACAACCTAGGTGACTGGTGGACTGACTACCAAGACGCCAGCGATAGCCAACGCCGCGACATGATCAGCAATTTATCCAGTCAAGGCGCACCTGCTCGCAAACGTCGCCGCAAGCCTCGCACCAGCAAACCCAGCCACATGCAAGCAGGCCAAGAGTAATGGAGCAGGTGTATATTGGTTTAGGCAGTAATCTCGCTGAACCTGTCGCACAACTGGACGCCGCATTGAGCGCACTGTCTCAGTTACCACAGACAGAGTTAGTGGCTGTCTCCGCTTATTATTCCAGCGCGCCGTTAGGTCCAAGTGACCAGCCGCGCTATACCAATGCCGCCGCACACCTCGCTACGACTTTAACAGCACATCAACTACTCGATCACCTGCAGGCCATTGAACTCAAGCAGGGCCGTGTGCGTAAAGCTGAGCGCTGGGGGCCACGCACTTTAGATTTAGATATTTTACTCTTTGGCCAGCATATACTGGCTGACGAGCGCCTCTGCGTTCCGCATTATCATATGCATGCGCGACCTTTTGTTTTGTTACCTTTAGCTGATTTATGCCCAACAGACTTTAAGTTAGCTGACGGCCGCCGACTGGCAGACTTGCTACGCGACTGTCCTATCGACCCAACACTACAGCGCTTACCCGCACAGCAATCTTGCACTATTTAATCGGTAAATCTATATAAATGATTGACTTAAACCTAAGTCATCAGGACTATAACGCCCCTGATGCGAGTACCTACACGGGTACCAAAGAGGATCACTTGCATGTCTGACGTTACCCTAACAACATTATTAAAATCCAAGCAGCGCGGTGAAAAAATCACCATGCTGACCTGCTATGACGCCACTTTTGCTGCAACCGCGTGCGTTGCAGGTATTGAGATCTTATTGATCGGTGACTCTTTAGGCATGGTACTGCAAGGTCACGACAGCACTTTACCTGTCACCGTTGCTGATATGGCCTACCACACGGCTTGTGTAAAACGCGGTAATAAAGGTGCATTAATTCTCTGCGACTTACCCTTTATGAGTGCAGCCACATTGGAGCAAACCTACCAAAGCTGCACCACGCTGATGCAAGCAGGCGCACATATGGTCAAACTCGAAGGTGGTGCTTGGCTAGCAGACTCCGTACGTTTACTGGCTGAGCGCGGTATTCCAAGCTGCGTGCATATGGGACTGACCCCGCAATCGGTGAACGTCTTTGGTGGTTATAAAGTACAAGGCCGCGGCGATGCACAAGCGCAAAAAATGCTCGAAGATGCCCTAGCTCTTGAGCAAGCAGGCGCGGCTTTACTGCTATTAGAATGCGTGCCCAGCGAGTTGGCCGCGCGGATCAGTCGTGCAGTACAAATCCCAGTGATTGGCATTGGTGCGGGTCGTGATACTGACGGACAAGTGCTGGTGATGCACGACATGTTGGGATTGTCTCTCAGCGGTCGCACCCCTAAATTTGTGCGTAACTTTATGCAAGGGCAAAGCAGTATTGCTGATGCTATTAGCCTCTACGCACGCTCAGTTAAAGATCAATCCTTTCCAGCTGCGGAGCATGAGTTTAGCGCATGAAAACGCTTAATAATCTACAACAACTGCGCGACACCATTGCCGAGGCGCGCCAAGCCGGTCAGAGTATTGCTCTAGTGCCGACCATGGGTAATTTGCACGCAGGCCATATAGCACTTATCAAGCAAGCGGTAGAGCGTGCTGATTGTGTCGTCGCCAGCATCTTTGTTAATCCGCTGCAATTTGGTGCCAATGAAGACTTAGACAGTTACCCGCGCACTCTAGAAGCGGATCAAAGTAAGCTGCAAGAAGCCGGCTGCAATCTATTGTTCATACCTGATGCCCAGACCATCTACCCCCATGGTATGGAGCAACATACACTGGTCAGTGTTCCAGGTGTTTCCACAGGCCTGTGTGGCGGCAGTCGTCCAGGGCATTTTGATGGTGTCGCCACTGTAGTGTGCAAACTGCTGAATATGGTGCAGCCGGATATAGCCTTGTTTGGCGAGAAAGATTTCCAGCAGTTAGCCGTCATTCGAAAAATGGTTGCGGACCTTAATATTCCAGTGCAGGTTTTCGGTGTACCTATAGTGCGCGACCATGATGGCCTCGCATTATCATCGCGAAATGGGTATCTTAGCGCTCCACAACGCGCGAATGCGCCTGCTTTGCACCAATGCATGCAGACGCTCAAAGCAAAAATAATAACTGGTGATCGCGATTACCCTGCACTGTTTGCACAATTTAACAGTGAACTTAATGCAGCAGGTTTTCGCTTAGATTACATAGAGTTACGCGACGCATTAACCCTAGAAAAAGCTGACTTAGCCAGCACACAATTGATCTTACTGGCGGCCGCTTATCTTGGCAGCACGCGCCTGATCGACAACTTAATCATTGACTTGTAATAACGACAATCGCAGCGCACAACTATAGCGCGCCATGTCAAAGAGGAAATCAACATGCAAACCATTATGCTCAAAGCAAAATTGCACCGAGCAATTACCACTCACGCCGTCGTTGATTACGAAGGTTCTTGCGCCATTGACGGCGATTGGCTGGATATGTCTGGCATTCGTGAGTACGAGCAAATCCAGATTTATAACGTAAACAATGGTGAGCGTTTTACCACTTACGCTATTCGTGGCGAAGCGGGTTCACAAATCATTTCAGTGAACGGCGCGGCAGCACACAAAGCGGCTGTGGGTGATTTATTGATTATTTGCGCTTATTGCAACTACGAAGAAAGCGAGCTTGCCACACATGAGCCACGCTTACTCTATATGGGTAAAGACGGCTCATTAAGCCATAGCAGCAACGCTATTCCTGTACAACTGGCTTAAGTTTCAATATGTACCCGGGTGGAGGCTACTTCACCCTCGCATCAATACAAGTAGAGCGGCATCATGACCCATTACCAAAACCCTAATGACGCCGCTCAACTCCCCGCGTGGCAACTGTTAGTCAAGCAACGCGAAGCCATGCAAAGCTTTAGTATGCAAGAGGCTTTTGCCGCAGATCCAAAGCGTTTTGAGCGTTTTTCGCTCAACCATGATGGTTTACTGCTCGATTTCTCTAAAAATATTTTAGATGAAACAACGCTTAATTTACTCATGCAACTGGCACAACAAAGCCAACTGCAAGATGCTATTAAAGCCCTCTTTAATGGCGAAAAAGTAAACGCCTCTGAGCAGCGCGCTGCGCTACATACGGCCCTGCGCCGCCCTGTTGGCGATACGCTGTTAGTCGATGGCGAAGATTTAATGCCGTTGATTCACGACGTACTCAATAAAATGACAGAACTGGTCAACCGTATTCATAACGGTTTATGGCGCGGTTACAGTGAAAAGCCAATCACTGACGTGGTTAATATTGGTATCGGTGGATCATTTTTAGGTCCGCAACTGGTATCAGAAGCTTTACTGCCCTTCGCGCAGCAAGGCGTGCACTGTCACTTTCTAGCCAATATTGATGGCAGTGAGTTTCACGAACTGAGCCAAACACTTAACGCGCAAACCACACTTTTTATTGTCTCTAGTAAGTCATTTAATACTCTAGAAACATTAAAAAACGCCCAAGCGGCGCGGCGCTGGTATTTAGCGCAAGGTGGCACTGAAGCCTGTGTTGATCGGCACTTCATTGCGGTATCGAGCAATATAGAAGCAGCCGTCGCCTTTGGTATTGCCCCAGAGAATATTCTCCCCATCTGGGACTGGGTTGGCGGGCGTTATTCTTTATGGTCAGCCATAGGTTTACCCATTGCTTTGTCGATTGGTATGTCGAATTTTAAAGAGTTATTGGCCGGTGCTTGGAGCATGGATCAACACTTCCAAGAAACGCCTTTTGCTGAAAACATGCCTGTAATCATGGCAATGCTGGGTATTTGGTACAGCGATTTTTGGCAAGCGCAAAGTTACGCTATTTTGCCTTACGATCATTACCTGCGTAACTTCACCCAACACTTGCAGCAGTTGGACATGGAATCCAACGGCAAGCACGTGCGTCAAGATGGCACTGCTTTAAACTATTCAAGTGGCTCAGTGATCTGGGGCGGTGTGGGATGCAATGGTCAACATGCGTATCACCAACTACTGCATCAAGGCACTTTATTGGTACCCGCTGATTTTATTGTCCCAGTCGTAAGCCACAATCAAATCGCAGATCATCATCAATGGTTGTATGCCAACTGCTTATCGCAAAGCCAAGCCTTGATGCAAGGCAAAAGCCGCGAACAAGCCGCGCAAGAATTACGTGCGCAACATTTACCAGAAAGCGAAGTACAACGCCTTGCTCCACACAAAGAAATCTTAGGCAACAAGCCGAGCAATACGCTCGTGTTAGAACGTATTTGTCCACGCCGCCTTGGTGCCTTAATTGCCCTGTATGAGCATAAAGTATTTGTGCAAAGCGTGGTCTGGGGCACGAATGCATTCGACCAATGGGGTGTTGAGTTAGGTAAAGTATTAGGCGAAGATGTGTATCAGCGTTTAACTGGGCATGTTGTACAGCAATCAACCGATACATCGACCCAGGGCTTGATTAATTTTTTCAGGAGTCGTCACCGCGGTTAATTAAAATATTAATAGCTGTTATACAATCACTGAAACAATAATAAATATCATGGCTCAGTGAGCCGTTAAACCAAAAAAGGATGTACTTATGAATGAAGTTGTAATTGTTGCCGCTACTCGTACTGCTGTAGGTAGCTTTCAAGGCAGCTTGGCTAATATTCCTGCTCCGCAATTAGGCGCTACTGTTATCCGTAGCTTGCTTGAGCAAACAGGTGTTGCAGCCGACCAGGTTGACGAAGTCATTTTCGGACAAGTACTCACTGCAGGTAGCGGTCAAAACCCAGCACGCCAAACGGCTGTTCACGCTGGCTTACCTTTTACTACAGCAGCTTTAACTCTCAACAAAGTGTGCGGTTCAGGCTTAAAAGCCCTGCACCTTGCTGCACAGGCGATTCGTTGTGGCGATGCTGACGTTATTATCGCTGGCGGTCAAGAAAACATGAGCCTGTCACCTTACATTTTACCGGGTGCACGTACAGGTTTACGTATGGGTCACGGTAAAGTTGTAGACACCATGATTCAAGATGGTCTGTGGGATGCGTTTAATGATATCCACATGGGTATTACTGCAGAAAACCTTGTTGAAAAATACAACATCTCACGCGAACAGCAAGATGAGTTCGCTGCAGCTTCACAAGCAAAAGCGACTGCGGCTATTGCTGCGGGCCGTTTCGCTGCAGAAATCACTCCGGTGAGCATTCCGCAGCGTAAAGGTGATCCAATCATCTTTGATACAGACGAGCAACCACGTGCTGGCAGTACTGCCGATGCATTAGCTAAATTGCGTCCTGCATTCAAAAAAGACGGTTCAGTGACTGCCGGTAACGCCTCTACGTTGAATGATGGTGCAGCTGCAGTAATGCTGATGAGCGCAGAAAAAGCTAAAGAGCTTGGCGTACCTGTATTAGCGCGTATCGTTGCTTACGCAAACGCTGGTGTTGATCCAACAATTATGGGTATTGGCCCAGTTGCCGCAACACAAAAATGCTTGAGTAAAGCGGGCTGGACTACAGCTGACTTAGACTTGATCGAAGCCAACGAAGCCTTTGCTGCACAAGCGTTAAGCGTCAACCAAGAATTGGCTTGGGACACTGACAAAGTTAACGTCAATGGTGGTGCTATTGCTCTGGGCCACCCTATTGGTGCATCAGGCTGCCGCATTTTAGTCACTTTGCTGCATGAAATGATGCGTCGTGATGTTAAAAAAGGTCTCGCTACATTATGTATCGGTGGCGGCCAAGGTGTTGCATTAGCCATTGAGCGCTAATCACTAAAGCAGTAACCACAGCGGCTGTCGTTATCCATACACAGCCGCTGCACTTCCAAACAAACACTTCGCAACATATATCTCCCCCCTAAACATCGCCACACCTACTGTTTTGTGCATATTTTACATACACTAAGCCTTAGTTTACTTAAGGAGCTGCAGTGATGCGCAAAGGGTTCAAACGCTTAGTCGTTATTTTAATCAGCTGCCTAGCTGTATATAGCTGGTTAGGTTTTTTACTGATACCCAGCGTGACCTTGCACGTCATCAACCAGCAATTATCCCTCTATGCCAATACGCCTGCTCATTTACAGCGTTTAGAGCTGAACCCGTTTAGCTTTGAGCTCAACGCATGGGGCTTTCACCTCGGCGACAGCAACAATCATCAAGCCAGCTTGCAGCACCTGTATGGCAAATTTGCATACGATAGTCTGTGGACGCAGCGCTTACACCTAGACAATGTAGAGCTTGTACAACCTCAAGCACAGGTGATTTTTGACAAGAACGGCGAGTTCAATCTCACACAGCTTTTTAATCTACCGCAGAGCTCAAAGCCAGCAGAAAGCACTGCAAATACGCCACTGATTGTCCTGATTGACCGTATATACTTACAACAAGGCAGCGCTCGTTTTAACGACCAACGTCAACAGGACACCGTCGATGTAACCTTTGCTAATTTAGATATCACCTTAAATAATTTTGATACCAGCCCTAGTACGCGTAGCACTCTACAACTGACAGCTCAAGCCAACGACGGGACGCAACTGCACTGGCAAGGCGATATCAGCATGAGTCCGCTCAGCTCTAGCGGGCACGTGCAGTTAACTGATGCAAAACTGAAAAGTTGGTGGCCTTACGTGCGCGAACACTTTAGCGCGCAACTGACCGATGGTCGTATTAATCTAGACACTCGCTACACACTTGAGCTCAGCCCAACTTTACAATTCACAGCCAACCAACTCAGCGCCAAGCTCAGCAACTTAGCCCTCAACCAACAGCAGCAACAACCCTTGCTACGCCTAGCACAGCTGAGTATCAGTGACAGCTCTTTTGATCTCACCAAGCAGCGTTTAATCATTGGCAAAACACACAGCTCTAAACTTGAAGCTTGGGCACAGATTGATAAGTCAGGCGTTCTCAACTGGCAGAAATTATTGCCAACGGCTGACTCCCCTTCTAGCAACAATGCAGTTCTCGCACAGAGTAAACAAAGCTCTAATCATTCTGCGTGGCGTATCAGTGTTAAACAGGCAGATTTTCAACAACAGCAACTTCATTTAGCCGACTTAAGCCAAAGTCAGCCCGTTGCGCTTGAGTTGCACAATCTAAACCTGCAAGTAAAAGATTTTGATAGCACAGCAGGTTCACGTTTTCTTGTTGAGCTTGATAGCCAGATTGGCGAACAAGGCAAGATCAGTAGCAGTGCCAGCGTTAGTTTACAGCCGCTGAACGTTGATATGACACTGAATACAAGCGACCTTGACTTGCGCCCTGCACAAGCCTGGATCAGCCCTTACGCCCACGTAGAACTGCGCAGCGCTTTACTCAGTAGCGCAGTTAAGTTGCAGATCAATCAAGCCGAAGACTTGCAGCTATCATTACAAGGCAATGCCGCAATCAATCAACTGCACTTGCGCGATAGCTTACGTTCACGCGATTTATTAAAATGGCAAACTGTTGATATCGAAGGCATAAATTATAATCTACAACAGCAACAGCTTTTCATGAGCAAATTGGCATTACAACAGCCTTACGTGCGCTTTATTATCAACGAAAACCTCACTACAAACATCAGTGAACTACTGACTGATCAGCTACAAACCACCGCCAATCAAGCAGAAAATATAAAACCTGAGTTTGCTCTACAGATTGGCGGCATCGATATCAAAGACGGTTCTGCAAACTTCGCAGATTTTAGTCTGACACCCAATTTCGCTACGGCTATACAGCAACTCAATGGACAAATAGGCACGCTAGACAGCACAAGTAATAAACCAACGACAGTCGACATAAAAGGTAACGTTGATCGCTATGCGCCCGTAACAATTAAGGGCCACCTTATAGCGAACGATCCACTTAAAAATCTAGATATTGCCACCAGTTTTAAGCACCTAGAGTTGACAACTCTCACCCCATACTCCGGTAAATTTGCAGGCTACCGTATTCAGAAAGGCCGTTTAAATCTGGATCTGCACTATAAAATCACTGACGGCAAACTCAACGCCAGCAACAGCTTATTACTAGAGCAATTACAACTTGGTGAGCGTGTTGATAGCCCTGACGCTGTAGATTTACCTGTGCGCCTAGCAATTGCCTTACTCAAAGACAGTAAAGGCCGCATCAAGCTTGATTTACCCGTGCAGGGCGATTTAAATAACCCCGAGTTTAAAGTTGCACCCATTGTCTGGAAAACCCTGCGCAACTTAATTACCCGCGCCGTATCTGCTCCATTCAATATGCTGGCTGGTTTAGTCAACAAAGATGCCAAAGAACTGCAAGAAATAGCCTTTGCTCCAGGCGAGTTCACCCTTAACGCCAGCATTGCAGAAAGTCTCGATACGCTAGCCCAAGGTTTGCAAAAACGCCCGCAATTACGCTTAGAGATCGAGGGGGGCAGTAGAGCCGACTTAGACGCTGAACCCTTAAGTCAGATGCGACTGAGTGCCGCCTACCAAAATGCCTGGTACAGCATTTTACAACGACGCGGTAGCAAGATTGAAGCAAACAAAGAAGACCTTATTGTGCCCGATGGAGAAAAACCAGCACTGCTTGAAGGCATCTATCGCACACAACTCAAACAGCAACCTCCTGCCGAATGGGCACAACTGAATAAGCAAGAACGTGAGCAACACATGCGCACAGCTGTACTGGACAGCTATCAACACAGCATTTTAGGCTTACGTCGTTTGGCGCAAGCACGCGCCAATAGCATTAAAGAATACTTAATTGAGCAAGCACAACTTGACCCTGAGCGTGTCTATTTATTAGACGTGAGCGAAGGAAAAACAAATGCTAAGCAACAGGTGATCAGCACTCTACACCTAGGAAGTATGTGATGACGTATTTAACCAAAACAACCTTAGCAATCCTGCTAGCACTCATCAGTACCGCCTCATTAGCCAGCACCTTTCGCTGCGGCACACAATTAGTGAGCTTAGGTGATCGCTCGTTTCAAGTACTGCGCAAATGCGGTCAGCCCATAGCCCGAGATAACATTGGCTATACACTTGCCGACTACAATCGTCTTGAGCTTCATATTGAAGAATGGGTGTATGGTCCACGTAACGGCATGTTATATTTTTTACGATTCACCGGTGGCCGTTTAACCCGTATCGACAGTCACCGCGACCAGTAAGGATATATTTATATGCTGCGCCCTCTCTTATGCCTCACTCTTGCTTTTGGCTTAGTAAGCACCTCATTTGCATCCTCCACCTATCGCTGCAATAGCAAGCTTGTCAGCCTAGGTCAGTCGCTCTACGAAGTGCGCGCTAAGTGTGGTGAGCCTATCAGCGAGCAAATCTTAGGTTACAAGCAGCTGACTAATGAATATGGTCATACCCATGAAGTACAGATCAACGAATGGATCTATGGCCCTAAAGGCGGTATGTACTATTATTTACGTTTTGTTGGTGGCGATTTAGTTAAGATATCCAGCCAGAGATAAAGCATCATCTGTATTGTTTTTATCTAAAATAACAATCCTACATACCACTACAATTGCTAATTTTCAGATATAAAAAAGCCCAACTGCACTTTCGTGAAGCTGGGCTTTTGTGTTGTTGCAACTCCTTTTGCAGATGAAACATTGTTTCCCAGTCATCCGTGACTGGGCTTCATCATGTCTTAATCTGGATTAGTGTGTTGTGATGCAGCTCTCAAAAC
>CANRHT010000005.1 GCA_947630465.1 uncultured Pseudomonadaceae bacterium | reverse complement strand
GTGCTCTTTGCCGACGAGCCCACAGGTAACCTTGATAGCCAAACCGGTGAAAGCATCAGCGATCTGCTATTTGAGATCAATAAAGAATTGGGCACGACCCTGATTTTAGTAACTCACGACGAGAAACTTGCTGCACGCTGCCAGCAACATCTACGTTTAGAAGCCGGCCGCCAAGTGGAGCACTCATGCAACTGACATTAGTGGGCCTGTGCAAATTAGCAGGCAAACAACTGCTGCGTGAGCGCAGCACATCTGAACTGCGGATCTTGTTTTTTGCTTTAGTGATTGCCGTCGCCAGCAGCAGCACCATTGGCCACTTTGCTGAACGCTTGCAGGGCGCAATGCAATTAAGTGCCGGCGAGTTTCTTGCCGCTGATTTGATCTTATCCAGCAGCGAGCCTGTGCTTGACCAGCAGCGGGCACTCACCGCCAATAGCCCCTTAAAAACCGCACAGACACTGCAATTTGCCAGCATGCTTGCCACTGACAAAGGCATCCAATTGGCCAGTGTGAAAGCAGTCGATGACAACTATCCGCTGCGCGGCACCTTACGCAGTAGCGCACAACTGCAGAGCGCTGAAATCAGTGGTGGACGTCCACAACCCGGCGAAGTCTGGCTGGATGCTGAACTGGCAATCCGCTTGCAATTGCAACCCGGTGACAGCGTAGAGATTGGCGCGGCCGATTTTAAGCTCGCGCGCATCCTAACCTACGAGCCAGATCGCAGCGGCAACCTACTCAGTTTCACCCCACGCGCAATGATCAATCTAGCCGACTTAGCGGCGACCGATATACTGCAACCTGGCAGCCGCGTCAGTTATCGCCAACTCTGGAGCGGTGATACTCAGGCGATCAACAACTTGCGCACCTCTTTAGGAAGCACCCTGCTCCCGCATCAGCGCATCGAAGGTGTTGAGGATGGCAACCAGCAAGTCAGCAGTGCGCTCGATCGCGCCGCCAGCTACCTGAACCTTGCCAGCTTAGCGGCGATTTTATTAGCGGCCGTGGCGGTAGCTTTATCTGCCAGTCGCTTTGCCCGCCAGCGCTTTGATCAAGCGGCCTTGCTGCGCTGTTTTGGCTTATCGCGCCGCTATACCTTGTGGCTATTTTGCTTACAGCTGCTGATTTTGGCATTGTTGGCCAGCGCAGTCGGCGCATTGATTGGCTGGTTTGCACAGTTTGCTCTCTTTGAATTATTAGCCGGATTACTGCCTGACGATATTCCCAGCGGCAGCCTTAAGCCCTTTATGACCGGCATCGCCACCAGCATTGTGATGTTAGCCGGCTTTGCTTTGCCGCCGTTGATCGCACTGGGGAAAATTGCACCACTGCGCGTATTACGCCGCGACTTACTGCCGGTAGCACCAGCGACTTGGCTGCTGTATGGCAGCGTATTTTTAGCTCTAGCCGCACTGATGTGGCAATTAAACTTAGATATTCGTCTCACCAGCGCCCTACTCTTAGGAGGCGGCGGCGCAGCGCTTATCTTAGGTGCAGGGCTGTTTTTCGGTCTAAAAAGTCTGCGCTTCTGGCTGGCTCAGCGCAGCTTAGCGTGGCGGCTAAGTCTGGGGCATTTATTGCGCTACCCCATCCATAGCGTGGGACAAATTATGGCCTTTGCTTTAATTTTATTGTCGATGGGTTTAATCGTCTTACTGCGTAGCGAATTGTTGGATAACTGGCAAGCGCAATTGCCGGAGCAAGCGCCGAATCATTTTGCGATTAATATTTTACCTGAGCAACAAGCCGACTTTAGCGCCACACTCAGCGCTATCAGTAGCAACACCGCGCCGCTCTACCCCGTGATTCTCGGTCGTTTAACTCAGATTAACGGGCAAGCTGCCGCCGAATTAATTGATCCTGATGCTCGCGTCACCCGCACTTTGCAGCGCGATTTAAACCTCACTTGGACCGAGCAACTGCCAGCAGATAACCTGATCACCCAAGGTGAATGGTGGACGCCGCATGACTCAAGCGAACCCGCTCACAGCGTCTCATTGGAAAGCGAACTGGCTGAGCAATTGGGCGTGAGCGTCGGTGATCAACTGACTTTTCATATCGGTGGCACTGATTACCCCGCACAGATCAGCAGCCTGCGCAGCGTAGATTGGAACAGCATGCAACCAAATTTCTTTGTGATTTTCGACCCGCAGTCGATGCACAATGTCGCGCACACTTATATGACCAGTTTCTACTTGCAAGAACCAGCCGAGCAGCAGCGTATTGCTTTATCCAAAAGCTTTCCCAGCATCAGTATTTTGCAAGTTGATGCGGTGCTGCGCCAACTGCGTGATATTCTCGCGCAGGTTACTTTAGCGATTGAGTTGATTTTGTTGTTTGTGTTAGCTGCGGGTATCACTGTTCTGATTGCCGGCCTACACAGCACACTCACTGAACGAGTGCAGCAAGGCGCTTTAATTCGCGCGCTTGGGGCGTCACGCAAGCTTTTGCTGCAATCGCAACGCAACGAATTTGCTCTAATCGGCGCCAGCAGTGGCGTACTGGCTTGGCTGGGTTGTGAAATCAGCAGCTTTATTCTGTACCGCTTTGCCTTTGACCTGCCTTGGCAACCGCACCTGTGGCTGGTCGCGTTACCTATTATCGGTGCAGTGCTGATTACCGCTGTCGGTATGCTCGGCACTCGCCAAGTCATCCACAACAGTCCATTGCAGATTTTACGCGGGGAGTAAGCCGCTGCATGTTGAGCACTTCTTCTGCGCAGTAGCGGGTTTGCGCAGAAGAAAACTACTGTAACTCATCAAGGTTGTACTCAATCTTCAGCAGATACCAATACACCTCACCGCTGGGTGTGCGCACAACAACTTCATCATCGAGGGCTTTACCTAAACAAGCTTTAGCCATCGGTGATTTAAGTGAGATGTAATCTTTATGAGCAAAGATTTCTTCATCACCAACAATGCGAAAGCGCAGCCGCTCACCCGCTTCATCTTCTAACTCGCACCATGCGCCAAAATACACCTTACCCTCTTGCACAGGGCTGTACTCAACCCGCTCAGCCACTTCAAACAGCTTGGTTAAATGGCGAATACGCCGATCAATTTCGCGTAACTTGCGCTTATTGTATTGATAATCCGCATTCTCAGAGCGATCGCCGAGACTGGCAGCCCAAGACACTATTTCGGTGATTTCTGGCCGATGCTTGCGCAGCAAATACTCAAGCTCATCTTTTAGCGCGTCATAGCCTGTTGCTGTTAATAGTTTTCTAAGCATGGCACCCGCCCAATTCTGAAAGTCTAAAACCGCTCACTGCAAGATCGCAGCCGCTGATATCAGCACACAAAGAAAAGCCGTTTATCACAACCTCTGATAAACGGCTTAACTGTCACTGCGCGAGAATTAATTCGCTTTATTAATCACGATCTTCTGCGCTGACCTATCTTGCTCAGCATCCAACAGCACCGCTTCACTGCTCCACTGAATCTGCATGGCATCAGCGCTATTAGAAATACTGGCTTGTAATTTAAGCTGCGCAACACTGGAGAGCTTCAACTGCGGCACCAATGAGTCAGCATCGGTGAGCACAATGCGTGCAGGCAAATCAGCTACCGTTAAGCGCTTTGCCGCCAACGGCATAGGTGGACCATCCGCAGCGCGTGCAAACACAAATACCGTATCAGTGCCAGCCAACTGAGCGCTCAACTCATCACCGAGCGCCACATCAATCACCAACTGATACTCACCAGAGCTCGCCGCATCAACGCTAGGTACGGCACTGTCACTGGCTTGTGGGGTGCTGGCGAGACTGGCACGCGCACGCTCAATACCGGTCTGAATCGCTGCATAAGAAGGGTCTTGTTGATCAAGGCCACTGGCGAGGCGAGTCCAAGCATCGATAGCCTCTTGATAACGCTGACTTTCAAAAGCAGCAATACCGACTAAACCTAAGCTGGTGGCTTCGTTCGGATCTTGACGCAGCGCTTCATCGACCAAGTCTTGCAGCTGACCGCTCCACTGCTTGTTATTGGTAAAGTACATGGCTTGTGCTAACTGGCCGAGCACCTCTGGACGACGACCCACCAACTCCATGGTTTTCTCAAACGCATTGACGGCTTCTTGGTGGCGTTGCTCACCCATATAAGTACGCGCTAAGAAGTACCAAGCATCGACTGAATCAGGCTGCAGGCGCACTGTCTCTTCAAGGCGTACCAGCATTTCTTCAACCGTTTTAGGTTGCTCTTGCAAGCTGAGGGTTAAAGCAACTTTGTCACTTGAACCCCAATAAAAATACAAACCTAAACCACAAACCGGCACCAAGAGCGCAGCAATTAAAGGTAACGCACTGCCCAGATTTGCACTTTGCTTGGGACGCCCGACATCGGTGTCATCCAGCAATTCACGACTGGCTTCGATACGACCTTCTTCCAGCTGCTCTAACGTCATCGCGCCGCTTTCATGCTGCGCTTCAAGCTCAACAATATGCTCTTCATACAAAGCGATGTTAAGCGCGGTGCGGTCTTCTTCAGCTTGGTCTTTACGCACACGCAAAACAGGTATTAACAATAACAGTAGCGCCACAATAAGTAGCAACACTGCAAAAATCCAAAACTGTGTCATAACGATTAGGTGTCCTGCTTAAGTTTCTTGAGGTCTGAGATGCGACTTTGCTCTTCACTGGTCAAGGCTTGCTTAGCATCGACTTGTTGACTGTCGCGACGACGAAACACAATTATCGCAACCATCAAAAAGCCAAAGGCCAGCAAAGCCGCTGGGCCGTACCACAGCACTAAAGTACGCTGGTTGACCGGTGGCTTATAACGGACAAAATCACCGTAGCGATCAACCAGAAATTCAACAATCTGCTCGTTGCTTTCACCTTCTTCAAGCTTCTTAAAGATCTCATTACGCATGTCCATGGCAATCGGCGCATCAGAATCGGCAATGTTTTGATTCTGACATTTTGGACAACGCAGCTCTTCCACTAGCGTACGGTAACGATCGCGCTCCGCTTGAGTAGAGAACTCATAGGTATCAATCGATGCCTGCGCCGTGCCGAAGCATGCCAGGGTTAAACCGAGGGCATAAATAAAGCGCTTCATTCGTCAAGTAACTCCTGATAAATAGGGGCCAACTTCTCGCGCCATACGGCCTTATCCACCACGCCAACAAACTTATGACGAACAATGCCCTGCTTGTCGATGATAAAAGTCTCAGGTGCACCATACACGCCCAAATTAAAACCGAGCTTGCCTTCCGGGTCGCTGATATTAAGCTGATAGGGATTTAAGAAGTCTTGCAACCAGCGCTGTGCCTCAGGCTTCTTATCTTTATAGTTAATACCGTGAATCACCACACCCTGCTTGGCCAAATCATTTAAAACCGGATGCTCAACCTTACAAGAGATACACCAGGTCGCCCAAACGTTGACTAATGCAGGGCGCCCGAGCAAGTCGGCACGGGTAATCACCGTGTCAGTATCATCAACTGAGCCCGTAGTAAATTCAGGAAAAGGCTTACCGATGAGCGCCGATGGCAACTCGCTGGGATCATTATTGATACCAAACAAGGCCATCGCCGCAAAGAGTGCCACACCGGTTAACACCCCAAAAACAGCCAATAAACGTGCTCTAGACATCGACAGTTTTTCCTTTATCAGCACCATTCAAGGCATCTTTGACTTTTTTGGTGACTTTGACGCGGTAACGACGATCCATGGCCGCCAGCACACCACCAAAGGCGGTTAAGAACGCACCCAGCCAAATCCAGCGCACATAAGGTTTAATGTGTACACGGATCGCCCAAGCACCGTTCTCTAAAGGTTCGCCCATCGCCACATAGAGGTCGCGGGTAAAGCCTGCATCAATTCCTGCTTCGGTCATCGGCATTTGTTGCACAACGTACAAGCGCTTTTCAGGGTGCAACAGTGCAATTTCACGCTCACCTTCAAAAACACGCACGCTACCTTTATCAGAAATGTAGTTGGGTCCTTCATAATGCTGCGCACCGTCAAACTGGAAACGGTAACCTGCCATTTCTAAAGAATCACCGGGTGCCATTTTCAAATCACGCTCATCACTGTATTGGCTGGACAACACCACACCGACGGCGCAGATCACCATCCCTAAGTGTCCCATTTGCATACCCCAGTAACTGCGGGTTAAGGAGCGCATACCCGTTAATAAGCCTTTGTGACGCGTTTTATCTAAGATATCGCGCACACCCGCCAATATCACCCAAGCGCACAGGAAGAACAGCGCTAACACCGAGCCGTTAAAGTCACGGTAGAGCATGCTTCCAGCAATACTTAATACCGCACTGACCACTAATACTGGACCGAGCATCTTAATCAACCACCGGCCTGGAGTGTTTTTCCAGCGTGTCAGTACGCCAACACCCATGGCCAGCAGCAAGATCGCCATCAGCGGTACAAATAGCGCATTAAAGTACGGAGGACCAACAGACAGCTTGGCGCCCGTGAGCGAATCAAGCACCAATGGATACAAGGTACCCAGCAGCACCATCGCGGTTGAAACCACTAAGATGATATTGTTGATCAGCAGCAGCGTCTCTTTTGACCAAAAGCCAAAACCCACTCGGCTTTTCACCGCTGGAGCACGCAGCACAAACAGGGTCAGTGAAGCACCGACCACCACTAACAAGAACACCAGGATAAACACACCGCGCTCAGGGTCAGCAGCAAAAGCATGCACTGACGTCAGCACGCCTGAGCGCACTAAGAAAGTACCCAGCAGACTCAGCGAAAAGGCAGCAATGGCCAGCAATACCGTCCAGTTTTTAAAGACACCACGCTTTTCGGTGACGGCCAATGAGTGAATCAAAGCTGTACCCAGCAGCCATGGCATAAAGGATGCGTTTTCTACCGGATCCCAGAACCACCAACCACCCCAGCCCAACTCGTAATATGCCCACCATGAGCCAAGCGCAATACCTACGCCTAGAAACGCCCAAGCAATGAGTGTCCAAGGGCGTGACCAGCGCGCCCAAGCGGCATCCAGCTTACCGCCAAGCAAGGCAGCAATAGCAAAGGCAAAAGCCACAGAAAAACCGACATAACCCATGTACAACATGGGTGGATGCACAATTAAGCCAAAGTCTTGTAGCAGCGGATTCAAGTCACGGCCATCCATCGGCATTTGCGGCAACAAGCGCTCAAACGGATTGGAGGTCACGATTAAAAACAGCAAGAAACCCACACTGATCATGCCCATCACAGCCAAGACCCGCGCCAGCATTTCTTCCGGTAGCTGACGTGAGAAAATCGCCACGGCAAAAGTCCAGCCCGCTAAGATCAGCGCCCATAACAGCAAGGATCCTTCGTGGGCACCCCACACCGCACTGAACTTATAGTACCAAGGCAAGGCACTGTTGGAGTTGGAAGCGGTGTAAGCAACGGAAAAGTCATCAACCATAAATGACCAGGTCAAACAGGCAAAAGCAAAGAGCAAAAAGACAAACTGCCCCCAGGCTGCAGGCTGACCCAAGCTCATCCACTTGTGATCACCACGCCATGCCCCTACCAAAGGAAAAAATGACTGTACCGCTGCAAAACATAAGGCCAGAATCATCGCTAACTGGCCTAACTCCGGCACATATAACGCCGCATCACTCATTTTTTCGCTTCCTTCTGGCCATCTTCATAATGTTTAAGCATGCCGGTTTTTTCTAAGGCACTGCTCACTTCAGGCGGCATATAATTCTCATCATGCTTAGCCAGAATTTCATCAGCAATCAAAACGCCGCCTTCATTCAAACGCCCGAGCGCAACGATACCCTGCCCCTCACGAAACAGGTCAGGTAAAATACCGCGGTACTGAATACCAGTATCGGCATCGCCATCGGTGACAATAAAGTCCACTGTTAAAGAATCTTCACTGCGTGTCAGCGAGCCTTCTTTCACCAAACCACCCGCACGAATACGCGCACCTTGCGGCGCTTCACCGTTGGCAATTTGTGTGGGGGTATAAAACAGATTGATATTTTCTTGCAGTGCAACCAAACCTAGGCCAACCGTAGCCACGACACCCAATAAGATCGCACCGACAATGATTAAACGTTTTTTACGGACCGGATTCATTGTTGAGCCTCCCGGCGCAAACGACGCGCCTCATCTTTAAAATAACGCTGACGGGCCAATAGAGGTAGCACCACATTCAACAATAAAATTAACGCACTGACACCATAGGCTGACCAGACATACACGCCATGGTTGCCCATTGCTAAAAACTCAGAAAACGAATTGAAATTCATACACTTCTCCCGATCTGCCGTGCTATTTCAGCCTGCGCCCAGCGTGTGCGCGACTCACGTCGTAACACTTCTGTACGCATGCGCATCAATAACACCGCGGCGAAAAAACAATAAAAGCCAATCGTCATGATTAACAGCGGCATCCACATTTCCATCGGCATGGCCGGCTTTTTCGTAACTGTAAAGGTAGCGGGCTGGTGCAAGGTGTTCCACCAGTCTACCGAGTACTTGATGATGGGAATATTAACCACCCCAACAATGGCTAAAATAGCGCAGGCTTTAGCCGCACTATCGCGATTGGTAATGGCATGACTCAGGGCAATAATCCCAAAATACAAGAACAACAAAATCAACATCGCGGTTAAGCGCGCATCCCACACCCACCACGCGCCCCACGTTGGCTTGCCCCACACCGCGCCGGTAAAGAGCGCAATCACTGTCATCCAGGCCCCAATCGGTGCGGCTTGCTGCACAGCAACATCAGCAATTTTCATCTTCCAAACCAAGCCCACAACCCCGGCCACTGCTAAAGAAATGTAAGTGGACTGCGCTAAAAAAGCGGCGGGAACGTGGATATAGATAATACGAAAACTGTTGCCTTGCTGATAATCCGCCGGTGCATAGACCAAGCCCAACACAGCGCCAGCCAACATTAATAAGGCTGCACTGATACTCAGCCAAGGCAGCCAACGCCCACTTATTTCGTAAAACCACTTGGGCGAGCCTAGTTTATGAAACCACGTCCAATTCATCGAGATACTCACAGTTATTTCTAATCAGTTACAGGGTATATGACGGTTATTATTTTTTAATAAACCCACGCACCGTCACATTTATAATATTTTCATTCTACTGCTAATGTATCCATAACACGCCTATATAAGGCTCAGCAGCTGATTACTCACCTACGCTGATGCGCAAACCTGCCGCAATCGCAAAGGGCGCTAAGGTCAGCGTCAACATGGTTAAACTGGCCATCCATAATAAATACCCGGCGGTTGGTAAACCTTGTAAAGCGGCCTGCACCACTCCGCTACCTAAAATCAATACGGGGATATACAAAGGTAAAATCAATAAAGCTAACAATATCCCACCACGCTTTAGCCCTACCGTTAAAGCTGCACCCACCGCGCCGAGCAAACTTAACACAGGTGTTCCCAGCAACAACGACACTAATAATGTGGGTATATGCTGCGTTGGCATGCCCAGCATCAGCGCCAACAACGGTGACAACATCACCAGCGCTAAGCCGCAATACAACCAATGTGCCAGCACCTTAGCAAGAACCAGCACCACCAGTGGATGCGGCGAAACGACCCACTGCTCTAATGAGCCATCTTCAAAGTCACTGCGAAACAAACCGTCCAATGATAGCAACACCGCTAGCAAAGCGGCCACCCAGAGCAATCCAGGCGATAGCGTTTGCAACAACTGCGATTCAGGTCCCACAGCTAACGGAAACAAAGCAATCACAATGGCAAAAAACACCAGTGGATTAACCAATTCTGCCGGACGGCGAAACAACAGTCGCGTCTCACGCAACAACATCAGCGTAAAGACATTGCTCATCATTTCATCTGTCCTAAATCAAGTTCACGAAATGTACTGGGTAGGTTTTGCAAATGATGGTGCGTGGTCAAAATAACCATACCGCCCTGTTCACAATGCTGGGCTAAATGCAGCTCAAGCTGAGTAACGGCCTGCTTATCTAACGCAGTAAAAGGTTCATCCAAGATCCACAGCGCCGGTGCATCTAAATACAAGCGCGCTAAACCCACTCGGCGCTGCTGCCCCGCCGACAAGGTATGGCAAGGTACATCTTCAAAACCTGTTAAACCAACGGCTGCCAGCGCGTGCCAAATCTGCTCACGGGTGGCGCCCTGATGCAGCGCTGCCAACCACAGCAAGTTTTCTTCCGCGGTTAGCAAGCCTTTAATGCCAGCTGCATGCCCAAGCCACAACAGATTGGAGGCCAACTCATGGCGCTGCTGGCCAATGCTGACACCTTTAATCAAGACATCGCCACGGGTTGGACGCATTAATCCTGACATCAAACGCAATAAGCTGGTTTTGCCGCTACCATTGGGGCCGCTCACTTGCAGCATATCCTGCGGCTTGACCTTGACGTGCAAATGCTCAAATAGCAGCCGCCAATCACGCTCACAGGCTAAATCAACCGTTTCAAGATAAGCTTCAGTCACACGCATGTCGCCTTGGGAAAAAGTTTCGAGTCCATTTGTTAGAGCAGCTATACTGCCCGACATAGACTTTAAATGATTCGCGATTATACACAGCTGTGCCGCAAGCGCGGCAGGCATTTACAAAGCATTTACAGTAGGCTGCATCTCAATGGCCAGTGAAATACCTTCATCGCGCCCGCCAGCGCATGCCACAAGCACACAACGCCCCGCCGTGCAGGTGCAAAGCCCGGTACTGCAAGTGCAGAGCAGTTTGCCTGCCCAGTTGAATGTGGGCGACTCAACTCAAGCACAAGTGCTGGCGATGCGCGAAGTGCAAAACGCCTTTCAAGTGTTACTGCGCCTGTCCTTAGCCAACGGCCAACAGAGCACCATTGAAGTTAAAACCACCCAGCCGTTGGCGGCGGGCAATATATTGAATGTCACAGCGTTATCAGCACAACAGCTGGCATTTAACTTGATCCCTAGCGCCACATCCGCCATTGCCACACGCATCGATACCGCCCTGCTAGCGCCAGGCACGCTACTGCAAGGCAAGGTCACTCAAGTTGAACCCAGCCCACAAGGCGGCTTTAAAATTATTGTCAGCGTCAACAATAACGCCTTAGCTGGACAACAGCTGCAACTCGAAAGCACCAAGTCCTTGCCATTAAACAGCACCCTGATTGCTCGCGTTGATGGTGCACAGCAACTGACTTTTCAACCTTTAACCGCGCGCCTTGAGCCACTGGCGATTAATCAAGAACTGCAAAAACAATTTAACCAGCAAGGCTCTTTAGGCCAGCTATTTAAAGGCTTAGATACGCTTGCGCCGGGCAATTTATCGCCCGCTGCACAAAAAACCTTGCAGCAATTACTCTCAGGGATGCCAGAATTCAGCAGCCTCTTAGATCCAAAAAAACTAGCACAAAGCTTAACTAACAGCGGCGCACAACTGGAAAACCGCTTACTCAGCGGCGCACTGGATAGCGCCAGCCAAGACATCAAAGCCAATCTACTGCGTTTAATTGCGCAAATCATACCCACATTACCCAACAGCAATCCCGCACTTGCCACCTCGCAAAGCGTGATGTTGTCACAAGCGTTACCCGGGTTATTACGTGATCAATTGCTGGGCAATACGCAAGCACAATTGCGCGAACAAGCCATGCGTTTCCCGTTGCCCACGCGCTTGTTGCAATCTTTGGATAACCCCAACGATTTAGGCTCACTTCTGCGCCTCGCTGCGGCTGCCGTCTCACGCTTGCAAACCCATCAGCTATCGAGCCTTGGGCAAACACATACGAATACCGAAGGCGCCCAAGTCACCGTCTGGCAAGTGGAGATTCCTGCACGTGATCAGCACAATATTGTGCCACTGCAAATTAAATTCCAGCACGAAGAGCCCGCGCAGAAAAAATCTGACAAGGCCGCCGTACCCGTGTGGAAAATTGATTTAAGCTTTGACCTTGAGCCCTTAGGCCCGCTGCATATCCAAGCCAGCCTGCAAGGCAGTAGCATTTCCAGCCAAGTGTGGGCACAAGAAAGCACAACTGCTGATTTTATTGATCATGAACTGAGCAACCTACGCGACCGTCTATTGGCTATCGGACTCACAGTAGAAGACCTCAGCTGCCACCAAGGCTCGCCACCACAAGGTCAGAAAACCTCTTTACAACAACGATGGATTGATGACAAAGCATGACTAAAAACACTGAACGCCAAGCCATCGCGTTGAAATACGATGGTCAAAACGCACCTAACGTTACCGCCAAAGGTAATGATGCGCTGGCTGAAGAAATCCTGCAGATTGCCCGCGAGCATGACGTGCCCATTTATGAAAACGCTGACTTAGTGCGTCTATTGGCACGCTTGGAGTTGGGCGATGCGATTCCCGAACAACTGTATCAGACCGTTGCTGAAATCATTGCTTTCGCTTGGTACTTAAAAGGCAAAGCCCCCAAAGGCTTTTACAGCCGCAATCAACCAGAGGATGGCCCCTTACTCCTGTCGCATCAGCCTTCTACCGACAAAGAGAGATAACGCTGGCCGCTTAACTGACGGCCCCAGCCAACAGCCCCGCAAACGGCTGATGCAAGCGCGCGGAATAATACATCCCAGCAAAACACAACAAGGCGGCAATATAGGCCAACCAACGCACAGCCAAACTGTGCTGCGCACGAAACGCCACTACCCCAAACAGTACATAGAGCACCAGCAACAACAACTTCGCTTGCAACCAAGCTGCCGATAAGGGCACAAAGCTCAAGACGGCTAACAAGAGTACGGCCGCCAAGAGCAAGCAGGTATCCACTAGGTAGCTGATTCTATTCACGCCTTTCTGCAGATTGCCGCCCTTACCCAGCAACAATACCCATAAACCACGCAGCACAAATAGGCCGCCACTGAGCAGCGCTAAACCAATATGGATTTGTTTAATGAGGAGATAGTGTTCTGCAAGCATGGTTTAGACCTCAGGCAACATAATTTACGTCGCCGCACAGGGCGCAAATGATCTAAACAATAGCAAAGACGGGAAACATATACAGCAGACATAAAAAAACCCCAATTAAGGGGCTCTTTTATTGACAGGCTTCAAGAGCCTTTATCATGGTGCGGACAGAGAGACTCGAACTCTCACACCTCGCGGCGCCAGAACCTAAATCTGGTGTGTCTACCAATTCCACCACGTCCGCTTCTTGCTCACGTATAACGCTAATTAACAGCATTATATTTTCCAAATATGGGGTGGACGATGGGTCTCGAACCCACGACACCGGGAATCACAATCCCGTGCTCTACCAACTGAGCTACGCCCACCATATTGCGTGTTGCATACTACATGAATCTTTTCTCACTTACCAGCTTCGCCTAATGGCGCGCCCGGCAGGATTCGAACCTGCGACCACCCGCTTAGAAGGCGGGTGCTCTATCCGACTGAGCTACGGGCGCCTAATGTCTGAACTCTGTTGAGTTACTGACTCAAGGCTCGATTACTGTTCAGTTAAATCTGTGCAGTACTCGTATCCAGCTTCAGGCTGTACTTGGTGAGCGGGAAGAATAGTATAGATCCACCCGATGCCCGTCAAGCATTATTTGCAAAAGAATCAAATAGATAGCCAACAATCATAAAATACTTATAGAGCATCTTTGCCCCATGACGCCGAGCATGCGAGAATAGCCGCTATCTTTTTTTATTGAACCAGTATGGCTACTAACCTCATGACAGCACAATTGATTGACGGCAAACAGATCGCCGCAGATGTTCGCACACATATTGCCCAACAGGTCCAAGATCGTCTCAGCCAAGGCCTACGCGCACCTGGCTTAGCGGTTATTTTAGTGGGCAGCGATCCCGCATCCGAGGTGTATGTAGCGCACAAGCGTAAAGATTGCGAACAAGTGGGCTTCAATTCACAGGCTTATGATTTGCCAGCCAGCACCACTCAGGCTGAGTTATTAGCACTGATTGATAAGCTCAATGTTGATGATTCAGTGGATGGCATTTTAGTGCAACTGCCCCTGCCAGCCCATCTTGATGCTTCGCTGCTGCTGGAGCGCATCAATCCTTATAAAGATGTCGATGGCTTCCACCCCTATAACGTTGGCCGTCTGGCACAACGCATGCCATTACTGCGCTCATGCACGCCCAAAGGCATTATGACGCTGCTGGAACATACAGACGTGGACTTACACGGTTTAGACGCCGTGATCGTTGGTGCCTCTAATATTGTTGGCCGCCCGATGGCGTTAGAGCTGTTACTGGCAGGCTGCACTACGACTATTACCCACCGCTTTACCAAAAACCTAGAAGACCACGTGCGCCGCGCCGATTTGGTTGTCGTAGCCGTAGGTATTCCCAACTTGGTCAAAGGTGAGTGGATCAAGCCCGGCGCCATCGTGATTGACGTTGGTATTAACCGCCAAGATAACGGCCAACTGATTGGTGACGTGGGCTTTGCTGAAGCAGTGCAGCGTGCGGCTTGGATCACGCCAGTACCGGGCGGTGTTGGACCAATGACCCGCGCCTGCTTGCTGGAAAATACTCTGCAAGCCTGTGAGCAGAACCAGCAATAAGTTACGCATATACTCTGTAAGGCACACACCAACTGCCCTACAGAGTGCTGCATCTGCTGCGCCATCTTCTATCTACAGTACATCGATCAACTGGCTGATCGTCTTTCAACAACTCAAAACGTGCCAGCATCCGACGCTAGAGACATTTTTTTAGCATGGCGTTAATTTTTTGCGCACGCGGATCCAGTAAAACACTGCTGCCTAAACTATTGGTAATAAAGGCCACACTGACTTCACGCTCAGGATCGGCACAGCCCAAAGTACCACCCGCCCCAGGATGACCAAAGCTGCGCGCTCCCAGTGCATAACTGCCCGGCAACTCATCAACCTGCTCGAGCATACAACCCAAGCCAAAACGTGTTTTGGTGTGCAAGGTCAAATCCATACCCTGACTGTGCTCAGCCAACATGTGCCCTAGCATCTCAGTATCTAATAACTGCCCTTGTAACAATCCTGTGTAAAAACCTGCCAAGCCGCTCGCGGTACTGTGCGCATTGGCTGCGGGCTGATGCATACAACGCCACTGCGCTGTATTCGTACTGGTCATCATCGAAGGAGGATTGGCAAAGGCCTTAGTCACCATACCTTGCGGCTCACGCGCCATCGCCTGCATTAAACGCGACGAAGCAGCATCCATCGCGACACCTTTCATACGCATCACATCACCTACCAACGGTAACTGTTGCTCATTCAACCCCACATAAAGGGGCAAGCCCAAAGGTTGGCTGATGCGCCGCGCAATCGATTCACCTGGCTCACAGCCATCAACACGTCGCATCAACTCACCCAGCAACCAACCATAGGTCATAGGCGCATAACCGTGCGCTTGTCCCGGTGTCCACCACGGCTGAGTGTTTTCTAGTGTTTTGATCATCAGCGGCCAGTCGTACAGCGCATCCGCGGCCAAAGGCTTCAGCACAGCAGGTAAAGCGGCTTGATGACTGAGCACATGACGCAGCGTGATCTGCTGTTTGCCATGCGCAGCAAATTCTGGCCAATACTCCGCCAGCGGCGCATCCAACTGCAAACGCCCCTCTGTCACCATTTGCAGCACTACCACTGCAGCGACCGGCTTACCGCTGGAAAATATATTGATCAAAGTATCAGGCTGCCACAACTGCTCCGCATGGCGATCAAGCACCCCACCCCAGACATCGATGACTGTTTCGCCTGCTACTTGCACACACAACGCTGCGCCGCGCTGCTCGGGCTCTTCAAGCAGCTGCGTAAATACATCCAACACATGGGCAAAGGCGCTATCGCTGTAACCATCAATATGCATACTGTCCTCTTTGTATCAGCGCAAGCACTTAATCAATTTGACGACGAAACGGCGGTAAAGAATTTAAAATTGCTTTGCCGTAACGCTGAGTCACCAAGCGGCGATCCAATAAAGTGACACTTCCGGTGTCTTGCTCATTGCGCAGCAAACGTCCGCAGGCTTGAATCAAGCGCAGCGATGCATCAGGTACCGCAATCTCCATAAAGGGATTACCACCGCGCGCCTCAATCCACTCAGACAAAGCGGCTTCCACCGGGTCATCGGGCACGGCAAAGGGAATTTTAGCGATCACTACGTGCTGACAATAAGCTCCAGGCAAGTCGATACCTTCAGCAAAGCTGGCTAAACCAAAGAGCACACTCACCTGCCCTTGATCGATCTGTGATTTATGTTTGGCTAAGGTTTCTTGCCGGGACAAACTGCCCTGAATCAACACGCGCTTGCGCCACTCTTCATCTACGCCTTTGAATACATCCTGCATTTGCCTGCGCGAAGAGAACAGCACCAAACTGCCTTGCGCATCGGCAATCATCTCAGGCAAGTCACGAATAATGGCTTGAGTATGCGCATCCGAATCACGCGGATCAGCACGCAAATCAGGCACACGCAGCACACCCGCTTCAGCATAATTAAAGGGACTGGGCACCACCGCTTTTTTTGCCTCAAACGGCAAACCTGCACGCATATTAAAGCGATCAAACTTACCCAATGCCGTTAAGGTTGCTGAGGTCACCAGCACACCATGAGCAACATTCCATAAATGCCGACGCAGTGTTTCTGCCGCTAAAATCGGACTGGCATTGACCTCAATATCAAAAGCACCACCGGCATCGGCTAATGATAACCAGCGCGCCATGGGTGGGCTTTTCTCAGGATCTTCTGCGGTAAACGCCGTCCACAGCTCTTGGTTATTTTGCGCACGCGCCTGCAAGCTACCAAACAACGGATACCACTCTTCCGCCTGGGCACTGGTCACATTAAGCCCCGGCTCGCCATCCATCGCCTTTTTTAGTAACTCAGTGACTCGGGTAAACACATCGGTTAACCGGATAAATTCTTTTTTAAGATCAACCCCCAGCGCACTCAGCTCTTCTGGAATCACACCACCGGTAAAACGGTAGCGCGGCTTGTCATAACTGTCGGGATCACTGTTGGGGCGAAAATCAGAAATCTGCTCGCATAAAGTAAACATAAACTGCATTTGTGTGCGCAGCTGCTTAGCCAACTCAGGCACCGGCTCCAATAAGCGCCCCAACTCGCCCGGCAAAGGGTTTTGCGCCAGTAAACGCGTAAGGTTTTTATCCACTTGGCTCAGCCAATCGGCAGTTGAGCGCAGGCGGGTGAAATGCGCAAAGTGGCCAATCGCCTTATCGGGCAGATGATGGCCTTCATCAAACACATAAATAGTTTCACGCGGATCAGGCAGCACAGCACCGCCACCTAGCGCTAAATCAGCCAGCACCATATCGTGGTTAGTGACTATCACATCCACTTTAGTCATGCCTTCGCGTGCTTTATAAAAAGCGCACTGCTGAAAATTAGCGCAATGACGGCCGGTACACTGCGTATGGTCCGTGGTGACTCGTGACCAGGTCACATCTTCGAGTACTTGCGGCCAGCTATCACGGTCGCCATCCCAGCGATTACTGGCCAGCTTATTGATCATCTCGCTAAAAAGTTTTTCGCTGTCGCTGTCGATATCAATATGGAAGCCATCATCAGCAAATAACTGCGCGGTGGCTTGCTCAGCTTCACCGTGCTGCGATAAAGCATCCAGCTTGGATAAGCACAAATAACGTCCACGCCCTTTCGCCAAGGCGTAACTGAAACTCAACCCACTGTTTTTAATGATATCGGGCAGGTCTTTATCAACAATTTGTTCCTGCAAGGCTACGGTGGCTGTGGCGATCACTAAGCGTTTGCCCGCCGCCCGTGCGGCAGGGATCGCGGCCAAACTGTAGGCCACAGTTTTACCCGTACCGGTTCCGGCTTCAATGGCAACCACAGCCGGCTCACCCGAGCGCTTGCCCTCGTCGTCCACAGCGATATCGCCCAATACTTTCGCCACTTCAGCAATCATTAATCGCTGCCCGTAACGCGCTTTAAGTCCTTTAGCATCCAAAAAGCGTGTGTAAGCGCCTTGAATGGTATTTTTTAATTCATCGCTGAGCATGCTGCATCCACTTTATCGAACTGTACGTTTGTTCAGTGCCTGTTTAAAACGTATGATAGCTTGCTTAAACCATTTGTGCTTTATGGATTCGTTATGACGGCTGCTTTTCCCTGCCCCTGCAATTCAGCGCTGAGCTATCAAGCGTGCTGCGGCCGCTATCACAGTGGCGCAATTGCTGAGTGCGCGCCGACACTGATGCGTGCGCGTTACAGTGCTTACGTGCACCATCTGGTTGATTTTATTCGAGATACCAGCCTACCTGCGCAACAGTCTCAACTTGATGTAACGGCCATCAGTCAGTGGAGCCAAGACAGCCACTGGCTTGGCCTAGATCTACTCAGCACAAGCTTAGCGCCCGACCAGCGCCATGCTCATGTTGAATTTATTGCGCACTGGCAAGACGCCCAAGGCGAGCATCAACACCATGAGCGTTCGCTGTTTATTAAAGTGGCGCAGCAGTGGTACTTTTACGACCCCAATGTGCCGTTGCATGCTGAGCGCAATGCACCCTGCCCGTGCGCGAGCGGCTTAAAATTTAAAAAATGCTGCGCAGCCTACCTCTAAAGCCTGACAAACCCACACGCCTTCAGTTAACCAAGTTACTCATCTAACACTTTCAGGTGCGAGGTATCCGGTGGAGTGATGGGTTCTGCGCCCGGCAACTGCCCCATATCGCTACCAACCGGAGCCAAAGCCATCCCTGACAAGTCCAAATCAGGTGCTGGCACCTCGGCGGGCGTCGGTTGTAAATCCTCACCCACAGGCGCAATACCAAAATCAGGCGCCTGCACATGCGCAAAGGCGGCCATATATTCATCACGCGGCGCCACTTCTAAGCTATTGACCGCTGCAGTTTGAGGTGCCTGCCTCGCTACTGGCTGAGCTGCAGGCTGTTGCTGCGCAGGCGCTGCCACTGGAGCTGGAACAACCATGGCATCAGGCAAAGGCGCTGCCTCAGTTAAATCCCGCACTTCTAACAGCGCACCGGCGCGCGTAAAAGCTGTTTGATACTTAGCAGTGGCCTCGGCATCTAAACGCTGCTTGATCACCATACGTTGACCGGAAAACAAACGTGCTAATAATGCCTCGTCGGCTTTAAACAAATGCGCAATCGCCACCTTCACCTGCTCAAGTTGAGCGCCCGGCAAAATCTCACCGGAAAAAGCAATTTCAAACTGTTGCATACTCAACCCTCTATAATTCATGATTCGCGCGGCAATCTAATTGATATATGCTGCGTAAACAGGCACTGTTCATCTTTATTCACTGCGCCTCGCATTCGCCTGCTACCTTGCCGTGAGATTTGGAGTTAATCAATGCGTTACTTGGCAACTATACAAAAAACACCAGCTCTCTTGGTATTCTTGGCCGCACTTAGCACTCTGAGTGGCTGCTCAACTTGGTTCAGCAGTGGCTTTAAAAAACCTGATGTGCAACTGATTGATGTTGAACTAGTGCATGCCAAACTACTTGAGCAGCAGTTTATTTTACATTTTCGCGTGGACAACCCCAACTCGCAAAGCCTGCCCGTGCGTGGTATCAGCTACCGCGTCTTATTAAATGACACGCCATTAGCCAGCGGTAGCAACAACCAATGGCTGACCGTACCGGCCAATAGTCATGCTTATTTCAAAATTCCAGTGCATACCAATTTGTGGCGGCATATGAAAGTTGTCGTACGTATGCTCGAAAAACCTGATCAGCCCATCCATTACGCCCTGCATGCAGATCTAAAAACCGGGCTTTTATTCAGTAAAAAAATCAATATCCTGCGTCACGGTGATATCATTCCCGGCGACTACATTCGCGAGTAATTATTATGTCCTCTACAGAACACGTACACGGCCCAGACTGCCAACATGAGCATCACGAACACACACAGACACCCCACGTCCACGGCCCACATTGCAACCACAGCCATCAAGAGCCGGTACGCAATCCGTTAAAAGAAATCGGCCGCAATGATCCGTGCCCATGTGGCAGTCAGAAAAAATACAAGAAGTGCCACGGTGCTTAATATGCCAACTCTTTGGTTCGTTGTGGCTGCTCTGGCGATTCTCGGCTTAGCCGCTTACGCCTTATTATTATGGCGCAAAGTATGGCGTCATCAGCAACAGCTCAACCAGCAGCGCGCCGAACAAAAACAGCAACGCCGTGATGATCTGATCGTGTTGACTAACAGCTTTCTTACCGAGCAAATGCCTTGGGCTGAAGGTTGTATTCGTATCAAGGTGATCTTGGATCATTATGATGCCGAACTGGGTATGCAAGCGGACTACCAGGTGCTGCACACTGTCTTTGATGCCACACAAAATATCCCAACACATCAGGCTTGGCGTGATCTGAGCAGTACTGAAAAGCTGCCCTTTACTCGCCTCCTCAGTGAGCTAGAGCTGCAACATAAGCAAGCGTCCATCAGTGCAGTCAAACAGCTGCTCAGCCATCTAAATCGCTAATCCGTCTGCTTGGCAGATGGGTTCTGTGCCGGAGTATGGGTCAATTCTAAGCGAGCTCGGTCTTGCCACTGTTCAGCAATTTCAGTTTTTACGGCCACACCCAACTGCTGAAAATCAATCGCTTGTTTAACCAAGTTACCGCGCCCATCCACCAACTGATCACGGGCGCGGCTAAAGGCATCTTGCGCACGCTCTAAACTATTGCCAATGGCATCCATACTGCCGAGAAAAATACGCAATTTATCGTAGACTTTACTGGCGCGCTCCGCCAACTCTGCAGTACTGCGACTCTGTTCTTCAAAGCGCCACAACTGACGCACGATAGTTAAACTCGCCAATAAGGTACTGGGCGTAGCAATGAGAATATTTTGTTCAATCGCCCGCTGCAATAGACCTTCATCAGCCCGCACAGCATCAGCAAAAGCTGACTCCATCGGTACAAACATAAACACCATATCAGGCGCATTAATACCCGGCAGCGCGGCATAATCACGTTCAGCCAGCTCACTGACCCGCGCTGAAAAGGCTTGCACATGCTCAGACAGGGCCGTAGCTCGCAGGGTTTCATCATCAGCATTCACATAGCGTAAGTAAGCGTTTAAGGATACTTTGGCGTCAATAATCAGGTGTTTGTTTTGTGGTAAATAAACAATCGCATCCGGGCGTTTACGTCCTGTACTGGTGGTAAAACTCACCTCGCGAGCAAAGTCTTTACCCAACTGCAAACCCGCACGCTCTAAAACATTTTCTAAAATTAACTCGCCCCAGTTACCTTGAGTTTTTTTCTGGCCGCGCAAGGCATTACTCAGTTCATGCGTTTCTTGGGTCATCTGCTGATTCAGTTCTTTGAGCTGCAATAATTGCTGTTGTAACGACGCCTGCTGTTGCACATCTTTGTGGTGTATATCTTCAACTTTTTGCCGAAAACCATCAATTTGTTCACGAAACGGCTTGAGCATGGTTTCTAATGACTGCTGACTGCTTTGCGTCAACGACTGCCCACGCGCTTCAAAAATCTGCCCAGCCAACTGCTCAAACTCCAATTTGAGCTGCTCACGGCTGTCTTTAAGTAATTGCTGCTGCTCCAGTAGATGCTGCTCTTTTTGCGCACTCAGACTCGTGAGCCCAGCAAAGTCTTGCTGTAACTGCTGATGCGCTGCTTGCAACTCAAGCAAGCGAGCCTTTTGCTCCAATTGATTTTTTTCATGCGCTGCCTGCTGCTCTTTGAGCTCACGATAGGCCGCTCGCGCCGCATCGGCTACACCACGTCCTTGCAACAACTGTTCATGCAGAGTGCGCTGCTCAGCCTTATACTGCTGCACCTCTGCTTCGCGTTGCTCAAGCTGCTGCTGCACTTGCTGCTGCTGACTGGAAAGCACTTGTAGCTCAATGTCTTGCGCATGTAAGTCCTGCTGCGCAGTCGATCGCTCTAATTGCTCATCCCTTAACTGCTTGCGTAACGCGTGTACGCGCACAGACTGCAAAACAGCCAAGCCGAGCAAGGTGCTGCCAATCAGCAGCGATACCATGTACGGACTGATGATCTCTAGGCTCAAGCCAAACATAATGACTCTCGATCCAGCGCTAAAGCACGCGCCTTAATCTGCGCGCGACTGGCTTCTTTGGCATGCTCAATAAAATTCAGCATCCACAATGCAACTTGCTGGCCATCATGCTCACGTAACAAGCTGGCACAAGCCTGTTGATATTCATCAGGGCAGTAAATCGATTGACGTATCTGCAATAAAGCACGAGAAAAATCATGGGTAAACTCAGGATGACCTTGAAAACACAGCACCTGATCACCCAGCACAAAGGCAGCATTTTCACAAAACTCACTGCGCGCTAACAACTGCGCCCCTTCTGGTAATGCGGTCACTTGATCACGGTGACTGATCAAAAGTTCAAACTCAGCCGCATCAGCGGTTAACCATTCGGGTTGTGCTGCCAACTGATAACAATGCACACCCAACCCCCAACCTTTGCTGGAGCGCTGCGTATCACCCCCCAACACCAAAGCTAAAACCTGGTGGCCAAAACAAATACCCAGCAACACTTCACCGTCAACAAAACACTGATGTAAGTATGTGCGTAACTGAACAATCCACGGGTCTTCGCCAAATGAATCTGCTTTACTGCCCGTCACCAAATACGCATCAAAACACTGCTCACTGCCCGGGTAATCACCGTTCACAACATTAAACACCTGAAACTCAATCTCGGTAGCGTGCACACTAAACAACTGTTTAAACATTTGCCCAAAACCAATAAAGGTGTCCTGCAAGCTGGGGTGCAGATCATCGGCTTCTAAAATACATATTCGTAACGTCATTTTCGCACCTAAAAATCATTCTAAAACGCTGTATTGCAGTGCTTAAGCGCAAACATCAGCCTAAACAGCTCAAAATCACATACACAACAAAAGGCTTATCTTAAAACAAAAAAACCGATTCAACACTGAAGTTGAATCGGTTTTTGGACGTTAGATCACTGAGCGAGCAGGCTCAGTGCGCGAATTAATCTTCGCGGTAACGACGCAATTTCAGTGCTTTACCACCCACGCGCGTTTCTTTCAGCTTACCCAGCAGGCTCTCTAAGCCTTCTTCTGGCAACTCAACGAGACTGAAGCTTTCGCGAATCTGGATACGACCAATCGCATCACGTGATAAGCCGCCTTCGTTCAAAATCGCACCTAACAGGTTGCGCGCAGCAACACCATCACGGGTTCCCAGCGCAGTACGGCAGCGTACTTTACCTTCGCTCAAAGCTAAGGGGGCACGACCGCGTCCACCTTCACCACGACC
>CANRHT010000004.1 GCA_947630465.1 uncultured Pseudomonadaceae bacterium | reverse complement strand
GACGAAGGTCACTAAACAATCGAGTCTTTTAAGGTCAGCGGTAAACCCGCCAGCACCATGACAACCTTGTGACAACGCTGCGCCAAAGCTTGATTGAGCCAGCCCAGCTCATCGCAAAACTGACGGGTTAATGGATCCATGCCGATAGTGCCGAGCCCTGTTTCATTACTGACAATAATCAAAGCTCCTGGATAGTCTGCAACCTGCTCAAGAAAGGCCTGTTTTTGTGCTTTTAGTTGCTCAGTACCCGCATGCAATAAGTTGCTGACCCACAAACTCATGCAATCAATTAACAAGCAGGGTGCTGGACTCTGTTGCCCATGCTCGCTTAATACCTGAGCTAAATTCAGCGGCTCTTCCACCAATCCCCAAGTTGCTGGCCGAATGGATTGGTGACGACTGATTCTGTTGGCCATTTCATCATCGCCTGCCGTGGCGGTAGCGACATAGATCACCGGCTGCTGCTGAGCCAGTGCCTGCGCTTCAGCGAAGCCGGTTTTGCCGGAGCGGATGCCGCCAAGAACGAGGGTGTGTAAGGGCTGTTTTGGCATATTGGCATCCTAAGAAAAGGGTCAGTTGCGAGTCGGGTTGCAGTGTGTAACGCAGCAGGGGTTGACCCAGTAGGGCAGCGGCATACTGGCAAATACATGGCACAAGCATAAGCTAATTATAGGTACGGCTGGTATCATCCTGCTTTTTTCTGAATCGCCGATCAGTATGAGCTTTTTATCCTTTGAGTTTGTGGCTGTTTTTACAGCGTTCTTATGTGTGTACTGGCTGCCATTTAAGAGTAGCGCGCTGCGTAATGCACTCTTAATAGCCGCTAGTTATGCACTGATTGCCTTATTTCATCTGCAATTTGCTCTGCTGTTGCTGGGCTACAGTTTATTTATTTATGTGCTGGCGCAGCATGCTGATCGTTGGTTGCACGCCAAACAGATTTATCTGCTGTTGGCGACTGGCATTATTAGCCTGTTTGTCTTGTTTAAATATTATGCGTTTTTTCAAGAATCAATTCAGGCAGCGTTTGCCGCGGCTGGGCTGCAGGTTGAGTTGCCGGTGCTGAGTCTGTTGCTGCCGGTGGGATTGTCGTACTACAGCTTTCACTCGGTGAGCTATGTGGTGTCAGTGCAGCGTAAGGAATTAGCCAAAGCGAGTTTTAGCGAGCTGATGCTGTATTTGAGTTTTTTTCCGAGCATTATTGCGGGGCCGATCAATCGTGCCAGCCATTTTATGCCGCAAATCCAAGACCCGCAGCGTATTTTGCTGGAGCCGAAACGGGCGCTATTTTTAATCACGCTGGCGATGCTCAAATTATTTTTGTTCAGCGCTTGGTTGGCTGAAAATTGGGTTGATCCGGTATTTAGCGATCCAAGTGGACACAGTGCTGGGCAGAACTTATTGGCGGTATACGGCTATGCCTGGACGATTTATTTTAACTTTTCTGGCTATACTGATTTAGTCACTGGCATTGCCTTGTTCTTGGGTTTTCGCTTACCGGTTAACTTTAATGCACCGTATTTGGCTGCTGATTTAAAAGAATTTTGGGCGCGCTGGCATATCAGTTTATCGACGTTTATTCGTGACTATATTTACATCCCATTCGGCGGCGGCCGTAAAGGCTGGGCGCGTATGCAGCTGAACGTGCTGCTCGCAATGGTGATTTCTGGGTTGTGGCATGGCGCGGCTGTGACCTTTGTGATTTGGGGAGCCTTGCATGGGCTGGGCGTGGTTGTGCTGAATGTGTGGCAGCGGATTGTGCCCGATAGCCAGCAGCACACACCGCAGTTCGCTTGGTTGTATCGCCAGATCATGCGTTTGCTGTGTTTTAATTTTGTCTGTTTAGCGTGGGTTTTCTTCCGCAGCGATAGCCTTGCGCATGCCCTGTTGATGCTGCAACAGATTGGCAGTCTGGAGTTGGCCACAGTGCTGGCGCAGCATGTGTATGAGCTGTTGGCGCTGGCGCTTTTGTATCTGAGTTATCCATGGTTGGTGCAGCTGACCGCGCGTTTATACCGTTACAGTGAGCAGGCGCGCTGGTGGTATTACCCTATTGTGTTGGCGCTGGTATTGAGTGTGGCTTTTAGTTTGTCGCCACCGGGCATGCCTAATTTTATTTACGCGAGTTTTTAAATCATGCGCAACTTAAAAAAACTCCTGCTCAGTTGTTATGTGTTTGTGTGTGCGGGCACCTTATTGACGTGGATGCATCAAGATTCTTTAGCAACCTTTTGGCAGCAAAGCTATCACCGTCCGCCACCTTGGCAGCCGCTGAGCACGGTACCTGTTTGGCAGGCGGGTGGTCGTGTGCATGCGGCTAGCGCTAAAGCATTAGAGAGTTTTTGGCTGGAGCTCAGCGGGCAATCTACGGGTGTTGCTGTCGCGGCAGTGCTTGCTAGCGATGCGCAGGCTGAGACGGGTTGCCAGTGCTTCGCGCCCGTTGATGGTCGTGTCAGTGTAAGCGCTCAAGTGCCGGAAGTGGTCAACCTGCCGCCCGTTGCCGCCTTTAAACCTCATGCACAAATCAGTGCGGGGCAGCGTGTGTTTTTTGCCGGTGATTCGATGATGCAAGGCGTGGCGCCGCACCTTGCTGCGCGCTTGCGTCGTGAGTATGGCGTGAGCAGTTTGGATCTCAGTCGACAAAGTACGGGTCTGGCGTATCCCGGATCCTTCAACTGGCCGGCGACCATTATGCAGACCTTAAATAAGCACCCTGATATTAAAGTGTTGGCAATTTTTTTAGGACCCAATGACCCTTGGGATATGCCTTCTGGTCAGGGCGGTAAATACCTGCGTTATGCCAGCGCTGAGTGGGAGGAACTGTATCGCAGTCGTATTCGTGACATCATTAGCAGCGCACAAAGCCGTAATGTTGATCTGATTTGGATCAGCTCGCCCAATATGCGGCGCAAAAAACTCTCTGAGCAAGTGGCTTATCTCAACGGTTTATATGAATCAGAAGTGTTGCAGGCGGGAGAGGTGTTTCTCTCGGCCAATCAGGTGTTTCAGTACCCTGAAGCGACCTATTCTGACTACATGGGCGATGGCAGTCTCAAGCAAAAAATGCGCTCCGGTGACGGCATTCATTTTACCCTCGCAGGTCAGCGTACATTGGCTGATGCCTTATTTGATCGTATTACTTTTATTCCAGAACAGCAGGCTCAACATGACACAGCGCCCACCGCACATACGCTTAATTAGTTTATTGCCTGCGTTAACTCGCGCGGTGCGCAGTCGCTTGGCGAGCCGTGGTGTGTGGCTGAGTGCTGCCTTGCTGTTAACCAGTTGCACGCAGCCGCCCGCGCAAAAAGTCGAGCCGCCGCCAGTAGCGCTTGTACCTGAAGTGCGCAGCTATAGCAGCGGTTCTTTAACCGATTATGGTGAAGCACGACTTGAGCGTGTTGCTCAGCAATTACGCGCTGGGCAGCAGAGCAGTCATATTATTCAATTGGGTGATTCGCATACCGCGGCTGATTTTTTTACCGGCAGCTTACGCAAGGCTTTGCAGCAGCGTTATGGCAATGCGGGGCCGGGCTGGGTGCCGCCTGCGCGTATTCGTGGGCAGCGCAGTGGCGCGTTAAAGCTTGGCGAAGTGGCCGCAAAAGATTGGGAGCTGACCAGCAGCCGTCTGCAAACCCATGCTAACTTTGCGCCCGGTGGCTTTGTCTTGCAGCCGTTGCGTAGCGGTAGCCGAGTGCAGTTGGCGCATTACACGCCTGAGGCCACGCCTTTGCGCGTACGGGCTCTGTATTACAGCCCGGAGCCTGTCAGCGTGCTGATTAATCAGCAGTCAGTTACTTGGCCGGCTACGGATGATTGGCAATGGTCTGCAGCACAACAACTGCGGTTGCCGCTGGAGCTGGAAACAATTGCGGACACTTATCCACAGTTAGGCGGTTGGTTGGTTGAAAATAACCAGCCCGGCGTATTGCTCAGCAGTTTAGGTATCAATGGTGCAACCATTCACATGCTCGATAAGTGGGGGCAAGGCTGGCAATCGCCATTACAAGCATTGCAGCCTGATCTGCTGATTCTCGCTTATGGCACCAACGAAGCTTTTAATGATGACCTCGATGGCGATCACTATTACGCCAGCTTAACCCGGCATATCGAGGACTTGCGTGCACAGCAACCCCAGGCCGCGCTACTGATGATTGGTGCACCTGATGTGATTAAGCATGCGGCTGAGCACAGTTGTCAGAGTCGTCGTCCGGCGCAACTGAGTCACGTGCAAGCCATCCAGCGCAAAGTCGCGCGTGAACAACAGCTCTTATTTTGGGACTGGCAAGCGATGATGGGCGGTGCTTGTAGTTTTCCTGAGTGGCAGGCACAAGGTTTAGCGCAAAAAGATGGGGTACATTTTAGTGCTGAAGGGTACGCGCTCAGCGCCCATGCGTTGTATGAAGATCTTGAAAATCATCTGCAGGGCGTTGCTCCCTAGCCCATCATGCTTTATTCGTGCAGGCGTGCGAATAAAGCGGCAGTGAGTGTGTGGATGCTGTACGACGCCTGTCGTATGTCATTTTTTTATGCTTAATACTTGATTTATGGTCACAAAAACACCAATTAACAAAAAATGTTACAATAGAGGCAAGTTAATTGGTAGGAGTATATTTTGAATAAGAAAAAGATAGCGATTTTAGGTGCAGGTCCAAGTGGTTTAGCGCAGTTACGCGCATTTGAAGCGGCTCGTTTAGCAGGTGTTAAAGATTTACCAGAGATTATTTGCTACGAGAAACAGAATGATATTGGTGGCATGTGGAACTACACATGGCGCACCGGGTTAGACCGCAATGGTGAACCCGTACATGGCAGTATGTACCGCTACCTGTGGTCTAACGGACCTAAAGAATGTTTAGAGTTTGCTGATTATTCGTTTGAAGAGCATTTCGGTCAGCCCATTCCATCGTACCCGCCACGTGAAGTCCTTAAAGACTACATTATGGGTCGTATCAACAAGCAAGATATCCGCAAATACATTCGCTTTGAGTGCCCGGTACGTTGGGTGACCTTTGACGAAGAAACCAAACTCTTTACTGTCACCGTGATGAACCATAAAACCGGCGAACAGGAAACCAATGAGTTTGATTACGTGGTAGTGGCCACCGGTCACTTCTCAACGCCAAACATGCCTTACTTTGAAGGTCTGGAAGAGTTTCCAGGACGCGTGATGCATGCGCACGATTTCCGTGATGCGTTAGAGTTCAAAGGTAAAGATATTTTATTGGTGGGTAGCAGCTACTCGGCTGAAGATATCGGTACTCAGTGCTACAAGTACGGCACCAACTCAGTCACCATTAGCTATCGCAGCACAGCGCTGGGCTATGAGTGGCCAGAGGGTATTAAAGAAGTACCCGTGATTACCCGTTTTGAGGGTGAAGTTGCGCATTTTGCCGATGGCAGCAGTCAGCGTTTTGATGCAGTGATTATGTGTACGGGGTATTTATTCCACTTCCCGTTCCTGCCTGATGAATTGCGCTTACAAACGCACAACTGTTTGTATCCAGCGAACTTGTATAAAGGTATTTTCTGGCAGCCTAATCCACAGCTGATTTATTTAGGCATGCAAGATCAGTATTTCACTTTCAACATGTTTGATGCTCAAGCTTGGTATGTGCGTGATGTGATCTTGGATCAAATTCAACTGCCTGAACTGTCTGTGCGTGAAGCCGATGAGAAGCAGTGGTTGGATAAGTACGAACAGGTACAGAATGTAGAAGGCGATATTGATTTTCAAGCGGCCTATATTCGCGATTTAACCAATGCGACGGATTACCCTGAGTTTGCGGTAGAAAAGCAGGGCGATATTCTCAAACAATGGCAAAAAGATAAGTTAGACAATATTATGGGCTTTAGAGAAAAGGCCTACCGTTCAACATTGACGGATACCTTAGCACCTCAGTTACCTGAGCCATGGTTGGATATTTTGGATGACTCGTTAGAACACTTTTTAAATTTAACGCTGACTAAAAAAGATAAACGAAACGATAAAGCCAGCTAGATCACAGGGTGGCGATATTGAAAAAAACGGCGCACATTAAGTAGCGCCGTTTTTTTATGCCTCATTGATGCTCAATACGCGCAGTTGTGGTTTGTGTTGCTGCGCGTGTTGAGCGTTGATTTGCCGCTAAGTATGGGCACGAAAACGTGCGACCAAGTTGCGTAAATCACCCATATGGCTGTGCACTTGTTCTGTGGCGATGACGGTGTCTGATGCGTCTTGCATCGTTTGTTCCGCGATACCGGTAATATTGGTAATGGATTCATCCATCGCCATGGCGACTTGGCTTTGCTCTTCGGCAGCCGTAGCAATTTGTGTACTCATATCAGTGATCATGCTGACTGAATCAACAATACGATTCAGCACGGTATCGGCCTCGGCAGTGGCTGTTACTGCTGAGTTCGCACGCTCTTGGCTGTCTTGCATCATGTCGGTTGCTTTACTGGATTGGGCTTGTAGGCGTTCAATAATGATGCGAATGTCTTCGGTTGATTGCTGCGTGCGCTGCGCGAGGCTGCGCACTTCATCGGCTACCACAGCAAAGCCGCGGCCTTGTTCGCCGGCGCGCGCCGCCTCAATCGCCGCGTTCAGGGCTAATAAGTTGGTCTGCTCGGCAATGCTGCTGATCACGCCCATGACTTGACCCACTTCATGACTATCTTGTTGCAGCAGTGACATCACCTGCACAGCCTCTTCAACTTGTTGAGCGAGGGCGCTAATACTACTAATGCTATGAGTGACCACGGTGCGACCATGAAGGGCTTCTTCATGCGCTTGTTTGGCTGAGTCGGCTGTTTGTACGGTATTTTGTGCAACTTCTTGCACGGTGGCGGCCATTTCATTCATGGCGGTGGCCACTTGATCAATTTCTAAATGCTGGCGTTCAACCCCTTGTACGGTGTCTTTTAGGCGCTGGGTAATGTTTTCAATCGTGCTGTTGACGTCAGAGCTGGAACGGCTCACACCCATAATGATTTCACTGACATGCATGATCATATTGTTATAAGCGGCGAACATTTTACCGACTTCGTTATCGGGATTATCCAAGGGTAAACTTCTGGAAAAGTCACCATCGCCGACAGCCTCTAAGTGCTCTTGCAGGTAACTCACTTGGTTCATCAGCACTGTCATACCGAACATGCGGCCTAGAGTGACCAGGATTAACACAATCACTGACGCAGCTGCAGCCAGTAAGACTTGGGTGCGCCCATCGCTGGTGGCTTGTGCTTCCATCATCAGTACTGCAGCGTTCATTTCTTTGAGGATGATAGGTGAGCGCTCATGCAGTTCTTGCAGGTGTTGCTGGCTGCGAGGGTTATCGACATAGCTCAGAATGGCGTGTTTATAATCTATCCACAGGCGTTCGACTTGCTGTAATTGGTTGACGATTTTTGGGTCAGCTACCGCAGAAACACCGAGCTGTGCATTGCCCTTGAGTAATGACTGATGAGCGTTTTCAAATTGTGTGATGGTGGTCTGCACCCCTTCTTTCGAGCCTAAGCCTTGGCCAGCGAGTAGCGCTTCTTTGGCTACTTTTTGACTGAGCATGCGCTGGGCTCCAGCCACGTTAATATCAGCGGCGTCGTTACCAAAAGATAAGATTAAGTGGATGGCAACGGCTGAAGTAAAGATCGCGATTAAGCTATAGGAAAAGAGAAACTGTTTATCAATACTGCGAATGCCAATACCGCGTAGCACGCTCTGGATAATATTAGATATGCCTTGTCTCATGCTGAATAATCCCCGTGCTACACCCATGCATGGCTTATAGAGCGCAGAGGGTGATTGTTATTATGTAATAGATATGTGCTGTATCGACTTCAATGCATTTTACTGTAGGGCAGCAATGCATTTTTTTATTGTGTTGTAACACACTATTGAGCATAGGGTGTATGAGCGGGGTATATCGGGTGCTTAATGTGCTGCGTGCATGCAATATTCAGCTGCACTGTTTGCTACTGCATTGCGCAGGCAGATCTCAAATGCGTATGACAGGAGGCAGAGCTTGAACTCAGCTAAGTTAAAAAAATAACCTAGCTGAGTTGTTTAGCGCTCAGTTGTCGCGTGACTGGGTGAGTTAGTCCGCGCTGGGTGCTGCTGGCGCAGTTGAGGCTTGAGCTTGCTCTTGCTGGCGCAAATAGGCGCTGGCATGTTCAGCATCGCGTTGCGGGTTAGCGCTATGCGCTAAAGAGGGGCGTGTTTGTTCATTCATTTGGTGAATCTGACTGGCGGAATGCAGGTCAACTTCATTCACTCCTGCAATGGTGACACGGCTGGCAAAAAACGCATCCAGTTCATCTAAAATGGCACCTAAAGTGGTCTCATCTTTTTCAAATGACAAAATATAGCGTTTTTGCTCAAGGTTTAAGTTACCTACAGTGGCAAAGGTGCTGGTCAAGATGTCGCTGATTAAGAACCAAGGTGTGATGGTTGAGCGTACTACAACGTTTTCTGAGCGGGTGCTGTCGTAAATGCTATTACCGGTTGATAAGCGTGATTCGGTATAAGTCCCTTCAATGCTGAGGTCCAGTAACAACGAACGAAACAGCATTTCGCTCCAGAAGGCATTGCCCATAGAGGTCAGTACCGTACCAAAAATCAGACAGATTAATGGGTAGAGTACAAACGAGATATTTCCCAGGTTGTTGACTGCCGCTGCCAGGTCGTTGATCAGCGCCAACAGCCATAAGCAACCGATAGCAATCAGAAACTGCCCCAGCGCTGTAGTGGCAATACGCACAGTTTTAAAACTGACGGAATAAGGCAGGCTGTACGGAATCGGCTGAGTTTCAACCAGGGTGCTGCCCTTAAAGGTACCTTTTTCTGAGCCGCCTTCTTGAGTTAAGTTGGGGGCGAATTTTTGATACATACGGTTGGGGATTTCGCGATAACGGCGATTGGCCAAGATATGTGCTTCTAAGTGAATAAATAACTCACGTGGCATCAGGTTTTTTTGCCAGTTATCACGATGCTCAGAGACTTGGCTCTGCGGCTCAATAAAGCCAAGACGGCTGACCAACAGTACTAAACCTAAGGCGCTGGTGATTAAACCGAGGATCAACATCATCAGTAAAAAAGGTAAGGTGCTGATAGGTAGCGCAGGAATAGGCGTCACAGAGTTGTGCACATAAGCTAAACCAGCAGGTAATAAAATGGCCAATGCCATAATAATACCGATACGGGTTACGGTTATATTGGCACGACTTGAGTTAAATGCTTTAAGTGGATTGCGACTCGACCACCACAGCTTAGCAACATAAATAGCTAAAATTAAACCCAACCAAGCCATGACAGGGGTGTCATCTAAATGTGCTAAACCTGAAGCGCTGGCGAACGAGGCCAAGGCAAAGGTGAGTAGCATAAACACAGTCATGCACAGATTGAAAAATAAGTTTTCAGCCAAGATCCGATACTGTGTTGGCATAAATAGCAGCTTAGGGATCAGGGTGTGCACCAAGCGTGAAAACAGCCCTTGTGGCTCATAAAAAGTGGTGTTTTTACGCCCCTTCATCATTAAGCGCAGTTCTTCTGCTTGCGGATAGGCTTTGGCGCGCTTATCAGGGTCTGCCTGATTAGTGGTTAAGCTGTCAGGAACACTGCGGCCCACGTAAAAGCGAAATAATTTAAATAAGCCCTGACCAAAAGCGGTTAAGCCCCACAGGACTAAGAGTAAACCTGCACCGGCATGCATCCAACCTTCAATGTCATGGCCTTGTTTAACCAGTCCAGCAACCAGAAATAATGCGTAAAAACCAGCCAACGCTACAATCAGTCCGCGCACTGCAATGATGACGCCTTCAATGCGAAACGGGTTTTTTATCCCAAGATCCTGAGAACCGTAATCAAATGACATAACTATTCCTTTAAACGCAGAGCAAAAGCAGCGTAATTAAATAAGAGGGTAAGGTGAATTAAGCAAGAGTATAAGCTGGCACAAAAGTGAGCAGCAAAACGTGGTACTTGTTGTCAGTACTAAGCCTTGTTTAAACTGCATAGCTTAAATATTTCAGCGCTGAATTATGCCACAAAAACATTGTTTTGATTGCGCTATTGCTGAATAAATAACGCTGTGACTGCATGTATATAAGTCTATGTGTTGTAAACATGAATATGTTCTGGAGTTGAACGATGCATAAGGTTTCTGTTGCGGCTGCCAGGCTCTGTGCGCTCATTTATCGAGATTTTATTTACCACGCTTGATTGCGGGAGCTCATTGGTTGAGCGATAACTTGGTGGGCGGCAGCTTTATTGTGTTGCAAGTGCTTGCGTGGGGATACTATTCAGCCTTTGGGCAGTGGTTGTATACACAGCTTGAACGACTCACTGCGCCGGTCTTTACACTCTTAACTCACATACCTCTGGCTAAGCAGTTAGCGGTTGTACAAGAGGCATAAGCCCAGCCTGTTTCATAAGCGAGATATATCACTCGCCTGATCAACTACGCTGAGTGAATCACTGTCCGGCTCAAAGTGTATGCACTCGGGTGTGCCGTCAGGTTTGATGCGCCGTTGTAGATATAGGCCTTCAAAAGTGGCGATATAAACCCTTGATGGTGGCACTAAAATTTGTGCCACTGTGACATCGTCAAAAGTGTAAGTCTCGATGGTCACGCGCAGTGCAGGGTGTGTTTGGGCGGCAATTAGCTCCGTTAAATGGATGATGTTTTGATGCTTTTTATGCAAACCGGTCGGGGTTGCATCATCTTCCACGCCCAGCCAAAGTTCACCACCTGCACGATTGGCTAGACAGGTTAAAGCCTCAATCAGTTCGCGATCGGGGTAACCCACACGATCACTTTTGAATTCAACGGTGAGGCTTTCAGAGGGTGGCAAAATCGTTTGCACAGCGCTGACCTTTCTTGCACAGTGATGTATTGATAGGCACTAAGATAGCAGACATATTCTGTGTATTGGCAGCTGTGTGCTGGCTCAGAGGCACTATCGCAAGTGAATTAATCCAATATTTGCAGCAGGAGTATGGCGTGCATCAAATTAATCCGAAAAAACTGCTACACAGTAAATGGACGGCAGTGGCGCCCGTCAATAAAGAAAAGCACTTTTTAGTCACTGAAATGAAGTTTGATGAAGAGGGTAACGTTGAGCATTGTGTGCTGGAAGCTATTTTGACCAAGCGCGAAGAAGCCATCGATTGGCAGATCTTAAAAAACAGTACGCATTGGCGCCAAGGTTGGCAATGACCAAGCCATTGCGTCAGCGTGTTTTTACCTATATTACCCGCCATGACCAATTGTTGCTCTTAGCCTATGTCGATGGTTCCTATACTGTGCCGCAACTACCCGGTGGCACGGTTAAGCTGGGTGAGCAGCCTGCTGATGCGGCACTGCGTGAGGCGCAAGAAGAAACGGGTTTAACGCAGTTGCAGTTGGTCAAATGCTTAGGGCATTTTGAGCGAGATTTAACTGATATTGGCCGTGATGAACGCATTGAGGCTTGGTTTTTTCATCTGCATACCGTTGAAGCAACACCTGCACGCTGGCGGCATTTTGAATGTGATTCATCCGAAGGGCTTGGGCCAATTGAGTTTGAGTTGTCGTGGCAGCCGTTAACTGCGATTGCCCGCTTGGGTGCGATTGATCAAACGATGAGTGCACAATTGTATGCCTCGCTGCGCGAGCAAGGTGTGCCGCTAGAAGCATAGCCGGCTTCAGGGGTGACAACCTGTCTCAGGTGGTTGCGCTGAAGGCGGTGCTGAAAAACACTATACTGAATCTGTAAGTTTTAAAGGCATGGGTTGAAGAGCCGATGTTGCCGTGGATGACTCAGAGGTGTATATGAAAATTGCTGTGACCAGCCAAAACCGTAAAACCATTACAGAGCATGCAGGTCGTTGCCGTAAGTTTTGGGTATTTAGTATCGATAATGCTGTGATTGTGGATAAACAATTGCTGGAGTTGCCGATTGAGCAATCATTTCACGCCAGTTCTGTGCATGAACCACATCCGTTAGATGATATTGAGGTGCTGATTACCGCAGGGATGGGCAGCGGTATGGTCAGACGTTTAGCGCGTAAAAGTATGATCGGCTTGATTACCGAACAGACTGATCCTGATACGGCAGTGGCGTTGTATTTAAAGGGTGAGTTGCACGCCAAAGCAGCCAGCGCGCATGCGGGCGATTGTCACGAGCACACGCATTAAGTGTGGTGTTCTGTACTGAATTAACTTGTATGCGCTCTAGAGTGCGTATTTTGACACTGAGTGCACAAGTTGCTGATCATCCCTCTGCTTTAACAACAGTCGGCATGATCAGCGCGTGGCCGTGTTAAATCAGTGGGCGCTGCAGCACTTGCGTTAAGTGCGCTAGCGGACTGATCTTGGGGTTGTATTGCTGCTCAGGGGCAATATGGAAAGTTTGCTCCATCATATATTGGCCTGATTCAACACCATGCAGTGCATGATCCGAGAAACACACCCAAACAGATCCAGGTGGGAAGGGCATCCGCACTTGTTTAGCGTTTTTTTGGTAATCCATATCCGCTTTCATCGCATCATGCAGCTGCAGCATCAGGTGATCGTATTCACTGCGTAATGACTTAGTGATGCCCAGCGCATTAATAGCTTTTGCTTGCCAGCGCACATAAGGTTTAGCGCGCGGCAGCATGGTTTGCACCATATCAGCAAAGGGCTCACCAACGCGCCATACACGTGGCACGCCTTCAGGGTTAATATTGCTAAACACACGCAAAATGCGTTCGCCGCGGTTGGGTCGCGATGGAAAAGCATCCACATGCATACGGCGATCATCGGCACGCCACGATTGCGCCCGCGCTTCAACTTTTTTCGGGCGGTAACTGGTTGGTGCGTTGCGCAGTGCGCCTTGGTAGTTGGGTAATAAGCTGTAAACCAACTGTTCGGCTTGCGTGCGATAACGTTCGAGCATACGGGTCAGCAGTTGTTGTGTCGCCTCATCGCCGGCTGCACCTTTAAGTTGGTTATTCGCCGCTAAACTGATATTGCGCACTTTGGCATCGAGTACCTCTGGCGTCAGTAAACGCTGCTCTGCTGTGCTGAGCTCAAAAGGTAGGGTGGGAAAGTAGAGGACTTTACCTTGCTCTAAGGCTTCAATCCACGTTGGATCTGTTGCCGATAGTTGCCACTGTGTTGCGGGGATTTCTACAATTTGCGAGTGCATATTAATCAGTCTTCGCCTGTGTGCCTGCTGGTTTTTGCATAAAAAGCAGCAGATCAGTGAAAGTATAAATTTGTATATAGTAGCGCTGGCATGCTGACTGCAGCCTGTCTAAGCCGGTAGTTATGCGCTTGAGCAGCTTATGTTGTTGTTTGCTGGCTGCTTGTTGTATGTTTATTCATCAGCAACGTTGAATAGGTTCATTCTTACAAGAGGTGCGATATGTCGTTAATTACTGCGTTAAATCGTCGTTATGCCACTAAGGCTTTTGATGCAACGAAAAAGTTACCTGAAGATATAGTGGCGCAGTTATTTGCCTTGCTGCGGTTAAGTCCATCGAGCACGAATATTCAGCCTTGGCACTTTATTGTGGCCAGCAGTGACGAAGGCAAAGCCCGTTTAGCCAAAGGTGCAGGTGGGAATTACAGCTATAACGCCAGCAAAATACTCAATGCATCGCATGTTGTGTTGTTTTGTGCACGCACGCAGATTGATGAAAAACATTTACAAAAAGTCTTGGCTGCTGAAGAGCGTGATGGACGTTTTGCCACGGCACCTGAATTTAAAGCAGCGGCGCACAACACCCGTACGGCGTATTTAAAAGAGCATCAATACAGCAAGAAAGATGTGCCGCATTGGCTGGAAAAACAAATCTATTTAAATATGGGTGGTTTTTTATTGGGTGCCAGTGTGCTAGAGATTGATGCAGTACCGCTGGAAGGGATCGATCAAGCACTCTTGGATGCTGAGTTTGACTTAAACGAGCGTGATTTGACCGCCGTCACAGCGGTTGCTTTAGGCTATCGCGCCGAGAGTGATTTTAATGCGGCCTTGCCAAAATCCCGCTTAGCGGCTGATGATATTTTCACCATTATTTGATTGCATCGGCTGTCAGATCGAATGTGCGTTATGCCCATGCGCTTTAACGAGTGGGCGTTCAGTGGATGGATACAGTGACGGATAGCAACGGCATGCGCGTTTTAACTGCGCCTCATAGTTACCACGCAGAGATTCGTAAAAGTCGTTTTCTAGCGCAGGCGGTAGTGTTGCCCGACGCTGAGCAGGCAACTGAATTGATCGCGCAACTGAGCACCGCCAATGTCTCGCATAATTGTTGGGCGTGGCGTTGTGGGCAGCAGTACCGCTTTAATGATGATGGCGAACCCGGCGGCACTGCGGGTCGTCCGATTTTAGCGGCGATTGAGCACCAGCAGTTTGATCAAGTATTGATAGTGGTAACGCGCTGGTATGGCGGTATTCAGTTAGGCACTGGTGGTTTAGCACGTGCCTATGGTGGCTGTGCGACACAGGTCTTGCAGACCGCGCAGAGCGAGGTTTTAGTGCCGCGCACTCAGTTGCGCGGGCATTGCCCTTATACTTATTTAGATGTGTTTAAGGTGCGTCTGGCGCAGGCGGGTGCGGTGCTGCAGAGTGAGGCGTTTGATGCGCAGGGCGCAATGCTCAATGTCAGCGTACCGCATGCTCAAGTGGCTGAGTTGCAAGAGATTCTGAGCCAAGCCACGCGGGGTGCCAGTACTTTGCACGAGATGGAGTCGCCTTGAAAAATAAACCGCCTCAAGGGCGGTTTATTGTGCAGCGGACGTGGCAATTAACGCCAGTCAGCACGGTCCATTAAGCGAATCGCTTCAGCTTGACGCTTACCTGCAACTTCGACAGGAATCGTATCAGCTTTAAATTCACCCCAAGCGGCAACTTCTGCAGAAGGTTTCACGCTCGGGTTAGCTGGAAACTCTTGGTTCACGCCAGCGAAGATGCTTTGTGCTTCGTCAGTGGTCATCCACTCAAGTAACTTGCGCGCTTGATCAGCGTGCGGTGCATATTTAGTAATACCCGCGCCGGATAAGTTGACGTGGACACCACGGTCATCTTGGTTCGGCCAGAACAGTTTTACTTTTAAGTCAGGGTTGCTTTTGTGTAAACGGCCATAGTAGTAGCTGTTCACAATACCCACATCACATTGACCGGCGTCGATCGCTTGTAGCAATGCGGTGTCATCGGAGAACACATCAGTGGCTAAGTTACCAATCCAGGCTTTCACCAGTTTTTCGGTGTTTTCGGCGCCATGCGCTTCAATCAAAGTGGCGGTGAGGGATTGGTTGTAGACTTTTTTACTGGTGCGCAGGCATAAACGCCCATCCCAGTTGTTGTCGGCTAAGGCTTCATAAGTGCTCAGCTCCTCTGGCGTTACGCGCTCAGTTGAGTAAGCAATGGTACGTGCACGCAATGATAAACCGGTCCACTGATCGTTACTGGAGCGGTACTGCGCAGGAATATTGGCTTTAATTACCTCAGAGTTCAGCGGTTGCAAGATACCCATTTGCTCAGCTTGCCAGAGGTTACCAGCGTCCACAGTGATAAGGATATCAGCTGGGGTATTGCCGCCTTCAGCTTTCAAGCGCGCCATTAATGGTGCTTCTTTATCGGTAATAAATTTAACCTTGACGCCGGTTTTTTCGGTGTACTTATCAAAGACAGGTTTGATCAACTCGTCGATACGTGATGAATACACAACGATATCGTCTGCAGCTTGAATGTTGCCCGCCATCACGCTTAAAGCGAGTGCGGCAAGAATAGGGGTACGAATTGACATGGCAACCTCAGGTTGGAGTAATATTTTGTAAATGATAGTTAATTGCATTTAGTTTATCAACTAAATCTGCAGAAAAACCTATAGCAGCGGCCAGAATCTTTGCATTCATACCCGTAGATCGGGCTAGACATCCACTCGATAGTGTCTGTGCCGCCTCAGCAGTAAGCGCTTAGCGGCACAGTCGTTATGCGTTATTTAAGGGCGTGCCAGATCAGGCAGATTGTGACCTAAGCCGAGAGCGTGGCGCATAAAGAGGGCTTTGGCTTGGCTGCAGTCGTCCACCGCTGTGAGGCCCATATTGCGCAGTAAACGTACGGGTAAGGCATCGGCTTGAAACAGATGCTGAAAGCCATCCATCGCAGCCATCATCGTCAGGTTGTCTGGCATACGTTGGCGTTCAAAGCGGCTCAAGACACGCTCACTGGCGATCTGTTCACCGCGCTGCAGTGCATGCAAAATAACTTGTGCTAAAGCTGCAGCATCTAAAAAACCAAGGTTGACGCCTTGTCCTGCCAGCGGATGAATGCTGTGCGCGGCATCACCAATCAAGGCCAGCCCTGGTGCAACATAACGTTTGGCATGGCGCTGGCGCAGGGGAATGCTGTGGCGTGGTTCGGCATGCTCAATCACACCTAAGCGCTGCTCACAGGCTTGACCTAAAGCGCTACAAAAAGCCGCATCATCCAGCGCCATCACCGCTTGGGCTCGCTCAGGTGGAATGGACCAGACAATCGAGCACCAGTTTTGCCCATCGCTGTGTTGCAAGGGCAGCAGTGCCAAGGGGCCTTCATCGGTAAAACGTTGCCAAGCGGTATGTTGGTGTGGTTTTTCACAACGCACGCTGGTAACAATCGCATGGTGTAAATAATCCCACTCGCGGGTTGCCATGCCGGTGAGGCGGCGGATCGCCGAGTTGGCACCGTCAGCGCCAATCACTAATGGACTGCGAATTTCAGTACCGTCCGCCAATTGCATTAACCATTCCTGACCTGAGCGGCGCAGCAGTTCAATATGCGATTCAGCCATAAGAGTGATACTTGACTGCTGTAACTGTTCCAACAAGGCATCTTGCACGAGACGGTTTTCGACAATATGCCCCAAAACTTCAGCATGCAGGCTGCTGGCAGAAAAATGAATGTTGCCGGTGCCAGAGCCGTCCCACACATGCATATCGCTGTAAGGACTGACACGGCGCGCAACAATGCCAGGCCAGGCGGCTACGCGTTCTAAAATCCGTTGGCTGGCAATGGATAACGCACTGACACGTGACTCAAACGGCTGGGCAGGGCTGAAAGGTGCCACGCTCAGCGAGTTGCTGTCGAGTAATACAATATTGAGCCCGCTGTCTTTCAGCGCTAAGGCCAGCGTACTACCAACCATTCCAGCGCCAACGATGATTAAATCTGCGTTCATAGTGATGTCCTACTGTTGTGTAGTAGCAAGTGTGAGCAGCAAGCTGCGCGACCTATGGATACTCAAGCGCAAGGCTCTGAGCGCTGCTTGGGTGATCGAGCGGCAATAGAGTTTGCGCCTTCATTAAGGTCGATCGGCATGACTGCGCAATCCCATGCCCATGGCTTGACGTGCAAACCAGCGCTTGGCCGGCGGTAATAAATCTAGGCCGAGTAAGCCTAAATTGCGGCCGCCAGCGAGCAGGGGTTTAGCGTTGGAAAACAAACGAGTGACACGATCAGAAAAACCAATGGTTAACTCTTGATCACTGAGTTGCGCCCGTTGGAAAGCTTGCAGTGTCGCGAGATCGCCCGGTGTGGCAGGGCCAGCGAGTAAAGTATCGGCCAGCGCGATGCTATCGCGCAGTGACAAGTTGTAGCCTTGCCCCGCCACCGGATGCAGGCTGTGTGCTGCGTTGCCTAGTACGGCTAAATGCGCGCGCACTTGCTCGCTGCTTTCAATTAAGCTCAATGGATACATATAACGGGTGCCGACCTGCTCAATCGCGCCGAGGCGATAACCAAAACAGGCTTGCAATTCTGCTAAAAACTGCTGATCGGGTAAGGCGTTTAAACGCTGCGCTTCGTCGGGCTCGCGCGTCCAGATCAGTACGCAACGATTGTCGGCCAGCGGCAACAGCGCCATTGGGCCATCATCGGTAAAGCGTTCAAAAGCTAAGCCTTGGTGAGGTAGCGCGGTGCTGATATTGGCAATCAGGGCTGTTTGTCCATAAGCCGTGGTGTGCGCATGAATGCCCAGTTGTTCGCGTAATCCGGAACGGCCACCGTCGGCCAAAATAGCCAGATCGCAGTCTAGGCTGCTGCCATCGTCCAAAGTCAGTTGATAGCCATCACTGAGCGCTTGCATCTGCTCAACGCGCGCGGGGCAGCGCCATTCGATGACTTCTTTATCTAAAGCGGCCCACAGGCAATGTCCCAACCATGCGTTCTCCACGACATAACCCAAGGCGGGTACACCTTCTTCAGCGGCGCTCAGGCGTGTTGCAGCAAAACGGCCACGGTCAGAAATATGGATATTGCGAATGGCTTCAGCACGCGGCGCGATGGCCTCCCACAAACCTAAGCGTTGATAAATTTGTTGGCTGCCGTAGGACAACGCCGAGGAGCGCCCATCGTAGCTGGGCTGGAAGGTATCGCCGGGCGCAAAGGGCTCAATCAGGACAATTTTCCACTGCCGTTCACGCGCACCGGCTTGTAAGGCTAAGGCTAAGCTGGCGCCGACTAAGCCACCACCAATAATTGCAATCTGCACTCGGCTCATGGATTAAACTCCTGATGATTGTGCGGCAGCCATTAAGGCTTCAATCTCGTCAATGGATTTGGGAACGGCGCGGGTCAGCACTTGACAGCCGTCAGCCGTGACCACCACATCGTCTTCAATGCGCACGCCAATTCCGCGCCATTGCTGCGGCACAGTCAAGTTGTCCACCGCGATATAAATCCCCGGCTCAACGGTCATGGTCATGCCCGGTTTAAGCGCCCGCCATTCACCGTTTACTTTATAGTCACCGACATCATGCACATCTAACCCCAACCAGTGTCCGGCGCGGTGCATGTAAAAGGGGCGGTAGGCGTCACTGGCAATCAGTTCATCAAGCTCGCCTTGCAGTAAACCCAGCTCCAATAAGCCCGCGGTAATCACCCGCACCGTGGCATCGTGAGCATCATTCCAGCAGTGTTTTGGGGAAATATAATGCATGGCTTCAAGGTTGGCTTTGAGCACAATTTCATAAATAGCTTTTTGCTCAGGACTGAAACGACCATTGACCGGAAAGGTGCGGGTGATATCACTGGCGTAACAATCAATTTCGCAACCGGCATCAATCAGTACTAGATCACCGTCATGCAAAGGTGCGTTGTTTTCGGTGTAATGCAAAATACAGGCATTGCTACCGCTGGCGACAATCGACGAATAAGCCGCTAAGCGTGCGCCACCTTTGCGAAACTCATAATCGAGCTCAGCTTCGAGATGGTATTCATACAGCCCAGGCTGGGAGGCTTGCATCGCACGAATATGCGCGCGGCAGGAAATATCTGCAGCGCGTTGCATGGTGGCGATTTCCGCTGGGCTTTTATGCAGGCGAGCGTCGTGCAAGAGGGGATCGAGCATGACGAATTCTTTCGGTGGCTGCGCACCCATGCGCGCTTTGCTGCGAATACTGTTGAGCCAATCCATCATGTGTTGATCAAATTCAGGATTGTTACCAATCGAGTAATAGACACGCTCACGGCCTTCCAACAGGCCGGGCAAAATATCGTCAATATCGCTGATCGGAAAAGCATCATCGGCCAGGTAGTTGGCAATCACACCTTCTTGGCCCGCGCGCAGACCATCCCAGAGTTCACGCTCTGGGTTACGCTCACGGCAAAAAACAACATATTCGCCATGCTCACGCTTGGGGATTAACACCAGCACCGCTTCAGGCTCAGCAAAGCCGGACAGATAGAAAAAATCACTGTGTTGTCGATACGGATATTCTACGCTGCTATTGCGCGTGCTGACCGCGGCGGCGGGCACAATCGCAATGCTGTTGGGCGTCATGCGCTCCATCAGTTGCTGGCGGCGTTGGGCGTATTCGGACATGCTAATTGAGCTCATGCGGTGTGGCTCCTGTCATATTAATGTACGGCGGGTGTGTCTTCGTCGGTTTTTGGTGCGACGTAATTGGCGCATTCGGTAAACAAGAATAACGGCGCGACACGCAGGTATTCGTTGATTTCCATATAAGCGACTTCGCCTTCTTCATCTTCAGTGTCTTCGATAGCAATTTGTGCGATGGAAATTAAATCTTCCAAAATTTCACGCACATCTTTGGAGATCTCAGTGTTACCAATGCTGCCGCCAAAACCACTTAAAAAGCCTTGCGCCCATTCGCCGATAGCGATGGTGCGTGCTTGTAATGATTCATCGTCATTGGGCAGTAATAAGGTCAGCGAAACACTGCTGTCAGCCAGTAATTCAGCTTTGACCATGTCCTGCAGCCCCAGCAGAGCGGCTTGCAGGTTGCTGGGTATTTCATTTTCAAACAGGTCTTCAGCTTCTTCAAGCCAGCCTTCATTGGTAAAACCAGCGCCGGCACAGCAACGACCCAGCAGTAAGCCTTGCAGTTCAGCAGGTGAGACAGAATGGCCGCTGGTGTTGAGTAAAGCGGCAAATGCGGTGTAAGCAGATTGAGATTGAGGCATGAAAAATCCGAAATAATGGAACTGTTACGTGGTTTTAGGAGTCGTTTATACGATGCATAAGAGTATATCCTGTTGTGGAGTATGGCGCTAAACCGGCATCTTTGCAGCACGACTCGAGTTAATCTGTGCAATGCATTTTTTAGGGCTGTGTCATACGCTTAACCGCATGGGTTTTGCTTGTCAGCTGCAGCTGTGTGCTTGAATAATTTTATTTTGTCGGTATGTCCGCTAATACTGTGCGGCAGGCCTTATGAACGCTAGAATAATGCGTATTATAAGTGTTTGATTGATCTAGGACATACGAGGAGGGCTGGTGAAGAATACTGATTTACAAGCCTTAGTGCAGGCCGTTGAGCAACTGATGCAACGTAACGCAGAGCTTAAAGTGCACAATAAAGCGTTACGCACTGAGCGTGGGCAATTATTAGAAAAAAATGAAATAGCCCAGCAAAAAATTGCCGCTATGATTTCACGCCTGAAAGCGTTGGAGCACGATTTATGACCCAAGCCCAAACGATCACGGTTCGTATCTTAGATAAGGACTATCACATCGCTTGCCCTGCGGAGCACAACGACAACTTGCAGCGCGCGGCAAACTATTTAGACCAGAAAATGCGTGAAATTAGACGCAATGGCAAAGTTGTAGGTACCGAGCGCATTGCTGTGATGGCGGCGCTCAATATCACCTACGAGTTACACAATATCCAGCAGGCCGCATCGATGGATAGCAACAGCGCTGAACAGATTTCACAACTGCTGGCGCAGGTGCAAAACACTTTAGCTGCGGATGAGTAAGCGCGGCTTGAGGCTGCTGAAGATCTGTGTATACTGAGGGCGTCTCCCTCGAGTGCTTGCCAGGTGGCTACGTCCCTGAGCCGATTCATACCACACCGGGGATTACACTTTTAGATTGGTGTGCATGTCCGCTTGCGGAAAGCCTAAAAATCTGACGTAATCTCCACCTTGAACTTTCGGGTTCAAGGGCCATGCCAGCAGCGGCATATCTGGGGAGTCTTTTTAAGTTATGTTATCCGCGTCACCTTTATCTAAAGCCCAGTTACGCAAGTTATTGCGTCAACAGCGGTGTCAGTTATCCCCTACACAACAAGTCCATGCTGCCGAGCAGTTGTTTCGCCAAGTGGTGCAATCGCCGGTATTTTTGCGTGCCCAGCACATAGCTTTATACAGCGCCGCTGACGGCGAAATTGATCCCTATTTAGTGCAGCGTGAAGCGTGGCGCCGCGGTAAACATGTCTATTTACCCGTGCTTGCGCCTTGGCCAAAAACCTCGATGGTATTTCAGCGTGTTCGCCCTACTCAGCAATGGGAAAAAAACCGTTTTGGTCTATTACAGCCACGTTGGTGCAGCGCTGATCAGCGTGCCGCTTGGACCTTGGATGTAGTGTTTTTACCCTTAGTTGGTTTTGATACGCAGGGGGGACGTTTGGGCATGGGCGGTGGTTTTTATGATCGCTGTTTTGCGCAATTAGCTCAGCACCAACAGCGTATGACTCCGCAGCGCATTGGCTTAGCACATGAGTGTCAGCGGTTGGCGCACATACCGCTGGACCCTTGGGATATTGCCCTCAGCGCTGTGGTGACTGACCAGTCTTGGTATCAGACGCCGAGATAGATTGCACTTGATAAACAGTATGTTGCTGCTGATCAGTGCTGCGATCGCGCAAACTTTGCGTATAGCCCGTAGTGACCACACCTAAACCAAAAATAATCACTAATAACCACATTAAATCAGGTTTGCGTTTCATGGGTGTGTCGATGCTCCGGCGCGTGCTGTGCAGCTTTAAGGTGTGTTTGGATGTATGAACAAAAATGGCGCTCATGCTGCGCAGCTATGCTCAAGGCAGTAAGTGATTGCTCAGAATAGAAAAAGTTCAATACTGAATATCACGCGAACCTTCTGTGGCGCATCATATAGGACTGCGTAGCAGAGAAGAATAGCGCTATAGACTAAAGCTCTCTGGTGTGAGGCAATTTAATGCTCGCAGTTAAACAGTCGTTTAAATTTTCGTAGTATGCTGTGTAGCGCCGAGCCTGATCGAGTGTTGTATGTGACTGCGACTCGATGTGGCGCCCCGTGTTGAATTGATGTTATCTGGTTTTAACTTGCAAGGAGCAAGCATGTCTAAGCACTCAAGTCCGTCTCGTTTATTTATTGCGCCTTTACTGATTGGCTTAGCGGCGGCGGCTGGTTTTGGTTATTGGAAGTCTTTGCAAGATCGATTACCCGAAGGGCTGTACCAAGCCAACGGCCGTTTAGAAGCCACTGAAGTGCAGGTGGCCAGTAAATACCCCGGGCGTTTAGCGCAAGTGTTAGTTGATGAGGGTGATAGCGTTGAAGCGGGGCAGCTCTTAGCACGCATGGATACGCGCACCTTAGAGGCGCAGCGCGCCCAAGCCGAGTCAGAAGTGTTGCGGGCGCATGATAACGTCGCTGCTGCACAAGCTGTAGTGCATGTGCGTGAAAGTGAGCGTCGTTTGGCGCAACAAGATTTAGCCCGTTTTCGTGAGTTGTATGCGCGCGGGCATGCCAGTGGCCAGCAAATCGATCAGCAGCAAGCGCGTTTTGATACGGCCTCCGCTGCTTTAGCGGCGGCGCAGGCACAAGTACAGGCGGCGCAAGCGGCGATTAACTCAGCGCAAGCAATGGTCACCCAGTTAACCAGTGAAATTGAGGACAGCAGTTTGCGCGCGCCGATCAACGCTGTGGTGCAATTACGCTTGGCTGAACCCGGTGAAGTGTTAGGTGCCGGTGGGCGGGTTTTTCTACTGATTGATCCTGCCGATCAGTATATGAATGTGTACTTGCCGGCCTACGTCGCTGGACGCTTAGCTGCTCAAGATGAGGCACGCATGGTGTTAGACGCGTTACCGGAACAGGTCTTACCTGCACAAGTCGCTTTTGTCGCCGCTAAAGCCCAGTTCACCCCCAAAGAAGTTGAGACGCGTGACGAGCGCCAGAAGTTGGTGTTTCGCGTGAAGTTACGACTGCTTGATCCTGCCGCTGTGCCACAAGCGAAGCCAGGCATGCGAGGCTCGGCCTATGTGCGTAAAGATGCTGAGGTCAGTTGGCCGCCGCAGTTTTAATACACAGATCAACTGTCTGTGTGAGTGATAGCTGTTGAGTGTTAAGTGTT
>CANRHT010000003.1 GCA_947630465.1 uncultured Pseudomonadaceae bacterium | reverse complement strand
GCAGGTATTGAGAAAGGCGCGCACCACGCCATGTATTTAGCGGATGCAGCGATTGTGGTGACCAACCCTGAAGTATCATCGGTGCGTGACTCTGATCGCATGCTCGGTCTGTTATCAAGTAAATCCAAGCGTGCTGAAGACGGTCGCGAGCCCATTACTGAGCATTTATTGCTCACGCGTTATAATCCTGAGCGTGTAGCCCGTGGTGAAATGCTCAGTGTCGAAGACGTCGAAGAAATCCTTTCAATTCAGATGATTGGTGTCATTCCTGAGTCGCAAGCGGTACTCAAGGCTTCCAACCAAGGTGTACCCGTTATTCTGGACGAAGAAAGCGATGCCGGTCAGGCCTACAGCGATGCGGTTGATCGTTTGCTCGGTAAAGAAGTGCCGCACCGTTTTCTTGAGGTACAGAAAAAGGGTTTCCTCCAGCGCATGTTCGGAGGTAAAGAGTGAGCATTTTAAACTTTCTACGCGTTCGTAAAAAAGCACCAACGGCATCCATTGCCAAGGAGCGCTTACAAATTATTGTTGCCCACGAGCGTGGACAGCGCGATGAACCGGATTACTTACCAGCGCTACAAAAAGAGCTGGTCGAAGTAATTCGTAAATACGTCAACATTGAGCATGAACAAGTACAGGTTGCGTTAGAAAACCAAGGCAGCTGTTCTATTCTTGAATTAAACATCACGCTACCCGATCGTTAATCGACAGCGTTCTAAGCAAGCATCATTTGGCGGCCACAGGGTCGCCAAATGTTTTTATGGGGTACGTTATGCCGCTGTCCAGCATTGAAATCATCTATGCCGACTCTTATATTTTAGTGGTCAACAAACCCACTTTATTACTCTCAGTACCCGGCCGGGCTGAAGATAACAAAGATTGCTTAGTCACGCGCCTGCAAGAGAACGGCTACCCCGATGCCCTGATCGTGCACCGCTTAGATTGGGAAACCTCAGGGCTGATTATTTTAGCGCGTGATGCAGCCTCACACCGCGAGCTCTCGCGCCAGTTCCATGATCGTGAAGTCGACAAGCGCTACACCGCGCTGTGCTGGGGTGATCTCAGCGCCGATGAAGGCCAAGTGGATTTACCGCTGCGCTACGACCCACCCACTAAACCGCGCCACGTGGTGGATCACGAACAGGGCAAACATGCATTGACCTTTTGGAAAGTGCTGGAGCGCCACCCTGAGCATTGCCGCATAGAGTTAACTCCCTACACTGGACGCTCACACCAATTGCGTGTGCACATGCTCTCTGTAGGCCATCCTTTACTCGGTGATGGTTTATACGCCCATGAGCCAGCGCTGCAAGCCGCACCACGCTTATGCCTGCATGCCAGCGCCTTAAGCTTCACCCACCCACATACCCAACAAGCACTCAATTTTAGCTGCCCAGCGCCATTTTAATTGCGGCATATCATGGCAGCCTAGGCATACCCAAGCACGGGCGAGATGCATTACACTGCCACATTAGTTTTGCTACGAAAAAGGCAGCCTATGTCACCTCATGAAGCCTTACTGGCGTTACGCAATTATTTAACCAGCCAGATTTTAGGCCAAGACCGGCTGATTGATCGCCTGTTAATCGCGCTGCTCGCCGACGGTCACCTCTTGGTCGAAGGTGCACCCGGCTTAGCGAAAACCAAAGCCATCAAGTACCTTGCTGATGGCCTTGAGGTGGGTTTTCAACGCATCCAGTTTACGCCTGATTTACTGCCCTCAGATATCACTGGTACTGATATCTACCGCCCAGAAAGTGCAGTCTTTGAATTTCAACAAGGCCCTATTTTTCATAATCTAATTTTGGCCGATGAAATCAATCGCGCTCCCGCTAAAGTGCAATCGGCGCTGCTCGAAGCCATGGCCGAGCACCAAGTCAGTATCGGCAATAATACTTATACGCTGCCTGATTTATTTTTAGTCATGGCCACACAAAACCCGATTGAACAAGAAGGCACTTACCCACTACCCGAAGCCCAACTCGATCGCTTTTTAATGCACGTCAAAATCGGTTTTCCTGATGCGCAAGTCGAGCGTAAAATCCTGCAACAAGCGCGCGCCATCGCTTTACAAGGCGAGCAGCAGCCTGTGCAGCGCCTTAGCCAAGACACCATCTTTGCTGCGCGTGAAGAGATTCTTAACCTCTATATGGCGGACGCCATGGAAGAGTATTTAGTGCAACTGGTGATCGCCACCCGCACCCCCGCCAAGTTCGATCCAGACTTGGCCAAGTGGATTCGTTTTGGCGCCAGCCCACGCGGCTCTATTGCTATTGACCGCTGTGCACGTGCCCATGCGTGGCTGGCTGGCCGTGATTTTGTCAGTCCGGAAGATATTCAAGCCGTGCTCTTTGACACCTTACGCCACCGCATTGTTTTATCCTTTGAAGCACAAGCGGCCGGTATTGATCAAGACCAGGTTCTGCAGCACTTACTTGATGTGGTTGCGGTCGCCTGATGCGCATGCAAGGTCGCACACATGTCGATCTGCATGATTTATTAGCCATGCGGCATGACTTGCAGCAGATTGAACTCTTCAATGCCCCGCTACAACGCAGCCCTTTATTAGGCCTACAGCGCTCTCGTTTACGGGGTCGCGGTATGGATTTTGATCAAGTGCGTGCTTACCAGTCCGGCGATGATGCGCGCAGTATTGATTGGCGCGTCACCGCACGCACCGGCGAAGTGCATACCAAGGTGCTGCATGAAGAACGCGAGCGCCCAACCTGTATTGCAGTCGAGCAAAGTTTGCATTTGTTTTTTGCCAGTACTGGCTGTTTTAAATCGGTACTGGCTGCGCAGGTGGCCAGTTTATTTGCCTGGGCCAGCTTAAAGCACAATGACCGACTCAGCGGTTTAGTCTTTGATCACCAGCACGTGCGCTATATTCCAGCACGCAGCAATCAGCACAGTGTGTTGCAGTTATTACAGACGATTGCCGATGCCAATCAGCGTTTACAACACCCCATGCGCGATAGCTTAGATAACCCACTCATCGAAGTGTTAACACAAGCGCTGCGCCTGAGTCGCTCCGGTAGCTTATTGATTTTAATCTGCAATGAGCGTCATTTAAATGAACAGAGCAGCACCCTATTACGCCGTTTAGCCAAGCATACTGAGCTGATTTTACTGCCGCTGTCTGATCCTTTAGAACACGAACTACCCAATCTTGGGCAAGCGCATTTTGTCCTCGGCGATAATCATCTGAGCATCAATACCGACACACAGACACGCCAAGCCTGGCGCTCTTTAGGTCAAAGTTATCAAACAGCCTGGCAAACATTAGCGCAACAGTTGGGCGCGGCGCTGATCCCCTTTAGCACCGCTCGACCTGCGCTTGAGCAACTGCAAGCCCTCAGTGCTCAGCACGCATCCGCTACAGGTAGTGCGCGATGATTACGGCTGAGCAACTGCAACCTATTATTTTACCGCCACCGGTCAGCAACTGGCCGCCCGCCCCCGGTTGGTGGGTACTGTGCCTGCTACTGCTGCTCTGTATTGCAGCTTATGTGCTGCTGCGCACGAGGCGTCAGCAGACTCAAGCAACACCGACCACTGACCCGCTGCGCACCAGCGCTTTAGAACAGCTGCATGCTTTACACAAACCCTACGGCGGTGAGCAGGCTGGACCTTGGTTGCAACACATCAACAAACTGCTGAAACGCCTCTGTGCCAGCCGCTATCCTGATAGCGCCAGCCACACGCTGAGCGGTCGTCAATGGTTAACTTTTCTAGACAGTCGCTGCCCCGCAGCAGGGCTGTCGCGCTGGATGATTTTAGTGCAAGGTGCTTATCAGCCTGATTGCCGTTTAGATGATAAGTCCATCACCCAATTACAGCAGTCCATTGAAATTTGGATTAACAAGCATGTTTGAGTTGGCCTGGCCTTGGCTTTTACTATTACTGCCGCTGCCTATGCTACTGCGCAGGCTGTTGCCGCCGGCACGCCAGCACAGTACCGAACTGCGCGTGCCCTTTTACGATGAGCTTGTCGCTGTGCAGCGCGCCCAGCATCCACAACTCAAACTCTGGCAGCCGCAAGTCATCCTCTATGCGCTACTCTGGTGTTTATTGGTTTTAGCCAGTGCGCGGCCGCAAAGCATTGACGCTGCACAACAGCAACCCAGCAGCGGGCGTGATGTCCTAATTGCTTTAGATGTATCCAACTCCATGCTCTACAGCGATATGCATTTAGATAACCGCAGTCTGTCGCGCATGGAATTTGTTAAACATTGGCTTGAGCAGTTGATTGAACAGCGCCGCGGTGATCGCTTGGGACTGATTTTATTTGGCACTCAAGCCTATCTGCAGGCACCGCTGACGTATGACCTGCACAGTATTAAGACTTGGGTACAAGAAGCTCAACCGGGTATCGCCGGAGACACCACTTCAATTGGTGACGCCATTGGCTTAGCGATCAAACGTCTGCGCCAGCGCCCGGCACAACATCGTGTGGTATTGCTGATCACCGATGGTGCCAATACCGATGGCGTCATGTCACCCTTAGCTGCAGCGCAATTAGCGGCGCGTGAGCAGATTAAGATTTATACCATTGGCGTCGGTGCCCAGCAGCCGGCTCAGGTGCAAGCGCTGATTGATACCGCGAGCCTTGAGTTAGATGAGTCACTGCTAAAAGACATTGCACAGCGCACCGGCGGTGAGTATTTTCACTTAACCGATAGCCAAGCGATCAGCCGTATGTATAACACTCTGAATCAACTCGAACCCAGCGCCGACTACCGCGCGGCTAAACGCACTGCGCATGAGTTGTATCACTGGCCCTTAGCCGCCGCATTGCTGCTGAGTATCCTCTTGGTGCTGCAGCGTCTGTATCGCAATAGATCCAGCACACAACGCGTTGCGGAGCCTGACTGATGGCTGATATCTGGAGCTACTGGCCGGAGTGGACACGCAGCTATTGGTGGCTGTGCTTACCAATCCTGGCACTACTGATTTGGCAGCTGTACCGCAGTCATCAGCGCCAGCATAACTGGCGTACTGTTTTACCGAGCAGCTTTCAGGCTTTTTTATTAAGTACGGCGACAACACAGCAATCGCGGCGTATCTATATCGTGATTGCCTGCGCATGGTTGTGTGCTGTGCTGGCGCTGTCAGGTCCCAGTTGGCACACCACGGCGACACAACCCGCGGCTGCACCGGCTTTAGCACCGCTGGTATTGGTCATAGAACTGACGCCCAATATGCTGGCCAATGATTTACCACCCCAGCGCTTAACCCAAGTTCGAGAACAGGTCCTGAAGTTGTTACAACAACGCGACGATGCCTTGAGCGCTATTGTTGTGTATGCCGGCAGCGCACACACCCTAGTGCCCCTCAGCAATGATTTACACACCAGTACTAATTTGCTGCAAGCTCTGGCACCTGAACTGATGCCTGTCGCCGGACAACGCGCTGACTTGGCCATCCAGCGTGCGCTCAATCTCCTCAAGCAAGGCGCGCAAGGCCGCGGGCAGATTCTGCTATTGAGCACCGGGGTCAGCGTCAGCGAGCAAAACGCCATCAGCGCTGCACTGAAAAAACAACAGGTACAACTGCAAATCATTGGCGTGGGTACGCTGGCCGGCGCACCGCTGGTGCCAGCGCAACACGACAGTTTTCTAACCGATACAACCGGTGCGGTCATTATTAGCAAACTGCAGCAAACATCACTGCAGTTACTGGCGCAGCAAACCCATAGCCATTACGCCGCACTCAGCGATATCAGTGATCTCGCCACATTGGACTTCTTCACCCAAGCCCAGTTACCTCATACCCCGCAGTCCCAACAGGCCAACAGCGGCAAACAGGATCAAGGTTATTGGTTCATCCTACCTATTGTGTTGCTCGTCGCTGGTTTAGCACGGCGCGGTACTGTGCTGGTGCTGTTGGTTTGTCTTGCGCCGCTATCATCCTTTGCTGTGGAATGGGATGACCTTTGGCTGCGTGCTGATCAGCAAGGCGCACGCTTGCTGGAGCAACAGCCCGCGCGTGCCGCCGAGCACTTTAGCGATCTACAATGGCGCGCCACAGCGTTGTTTTTAGCGGAGGATTATCCAGCGGCGGCACAGCTTTTTGCCCAACTCGATAGCGCTCCCGCCCACTACAATCGTGGCAATGCGCTGGCGTTAAGCGGTCAATTCGTAGAAGCGCTCAAAGCCTATCAACAAGCGCTAACCCTCGACCCTGAACTGCTGGCGGCACGCTATAATATGTCTTTGATTGAAGAAGCGTTAGCCGCAGCCCGCGAGCTGCATACGCCAACAGATAAGCAAAATGACCCTGAATCGACAGAGGCGAGTCCCGCCGCCACTGAGACTGCAGCAGGCATTGCCACCAATCGCACAGACGCCTCCGCAAGCGATTCCAGCGCCAGCACCACGACACCAGCGCAACTTGCCCCCGGCCGCAAAGAACAGGAGTTCTCCACGAGTCAAACCACGGATGAGACGGCTGCAACAGCAACGTCAGCGCTTGCACCTGCTAACCAACAGCCTGCGCCGATCCACTTAGAAAGCTGGCTTGAGCAAATCCCAGATAACCCCAGCGCGCTGTTAAAACGTAAATTTTTATATGAACAGCAGTTGCAGGAGACACGACCTTGACTCAATTCAAAGCCACTTGTGTTGTACTGTTTATGCTGTGCTGGCAGATGTGTACAGTCGCCGCCGCCAGCTTTACCGCCAGCGTTGATCGTGTGCAACTCAATGCAGGAGAAAGCGTTGAGCTGGTTCTAGAAACCGATGATACCTCACAGTTTTTAACCCCAGACTTAAGTCCGCTTAAACCTTTTTTTGAACTCTTATCCAGCAAACAAGTGAACCGTTTGAGCACCGCAGCAGGTACAGCAAAACCTGTGACTCAATGGATTTTAACCCTGCTACCCAAGCAGAGCGGCTTTGTAATTATTCCTGCTCTAACCTTAGGTCAATTACAAAGCACGCCACTCAATTTACATATCAACGAGCAACACGAACAAGCCAACGCCCCCGTAGAACCGGTGTATATCGATACCCAACTGGATCACGACGCAGTCTATGTGCAAGCGCAGTTACTGCTCACCCTGCGCATTTACCACGCGATCCCGTTATTTGCCGACAGTAATTTAACGCCTTTATTATTGGACAACGCTCGGGTTGAGCAACTGGGTCAGCCTCGCACCTTTGAACAGCACATTAATGGTGTGCGCCACGGCGTGATTGAAATCAAATATGCGATTTTTCCCCAGCAGAGTGGCCAACTGCAGATTCCCGCACAAGTGTTCTCTGCCACTTTGGCTGGGCACAACCCACAATCATTGACGCCTTTTCGTGCTGAACCGGGTCAGCGTATTGAGGTGAAATCAGCCCAGATCCCGCTGCAGGTGAAAGATATCCCCAGCACTTATCCCACTGATGCTGCATGGTTACCCGCGCGCGCGCTACGCCTTGAGCACAGCTGGACACCCAGTTTGGATAGCCACTTAAACGTCGGCAGTGCAGCAACCCGTTTATTGAGTGTGCACGCCCAAGGCTTACCCAGCTCACAGCTACCGACGCTGGATATCAACAACTCTAATGCTTATAAAGTGTATCGAGACAAGCCCTCTTTCAGTCATCAATACACTGAGCAAGGACTGGACAGCAGCCGTAGCGAACGCCAAGCCTTTATCTTTCAAGAAGCGGGTCTAGTGCAACTGGATGCGATCCAGCTGCCGTGGTGGAATACTCAAACTGACCAGTTGGAATATGCACAACTCAATGAGCAACGCGTGCTCATTCATGCTGCACCGGCACTGGCGCAACCCCTGCATTTAACTGAGTTAAACCAAGAAGCTGATGCATTGCTATTACAGCCAACACAACTGTGGTTCTGGCAAGTACTGAGCGCTTGTTTAGCCGTATTAAGCCTGCTGGGTTTTAGCTTGTGGTGGCGTGCGCGGCACCAGCCTGCCGTGGTGTTAGCCCAGAACTCAGGCCCCAGTCCGCGCAGTTTAAGCGATGACCTTAAGCGCGCCTGCTTATCCAATAACCCCCAGAGTACCCGCCAAGCTTTAGACGCTTGGGCGCGCCAATACCCTGAGTCATTGGTGGATATGGCCGCGCGCGATAGCACTTTAAGCCATGCGCTGGATCATTTGAACAGCGCGCTTTATAGCGAAAACGATAGCGAGTGGCAAGGCGAAGAACTCTGGTCAGCCATCCGCCAATTGTCCTTTACGGAAACGCCAACTGCGAACACAGATGATCAACTGCCACCGCTTTATCCGCCCTAAATCGCCTATTTACAGTGTCTGTAGCGTATACTCTGGCGTATGTTTACCTTTCGCTACTGCGCTTAAAGCGGTATTGTTAGGGTCTTTTTTAATATTAGGGCGGGCTGGATAACCTACTTCAGCCACTTATTTTATGTTGCATGAGTGAGATGAAGACGACGATGGCTGATTTACCAATCAATGATTTAAATATTGCTTCCAATGTGACACTGATCACTCCGGAGCAACTGAAGAAAAAAATCCCACTGAGCGAGCAAGCACTGCGCACCGTATCCAACGGCCGCCAAGTTGTGCGTGATATTTTGGATGGCAAGGATCACCGTTTATTTATCGTGATTGGTCCATGCTCAATTCATGACCTTAAAGCCGCTCACGAATATGCTGATCGCCTCAAAGCGCTGGCCGATGAAGTCAGCGATACGCTGTTTTTAATTATGCGTGTGTACTTTGAAAAACCACGTACCACTGTAGGCTGGAAAGGCTTGATCAACGACCCTTACCTGGATGACTCTTTCAAAATTGAAGATGGCCTGCACATCGGCCGCAAATTATTGCTGGATTTAGCTGAGAAAGGCTTACCCACAGCCACTGAAGCGCTTGATCCGATTTCACCGCAGTATTTACAAGATTTAATCAGCTGGTCAGCCATTGGCGCGCGCACCACTGAATCACAGACTCACCGTGAAATGGCTTCAGGTTTATCCTCAGCGGTAGGTTTTAAAAATGGTACTGATGGTGGTTTAACCGTCGCCATTAACGCATTGCAATCAGTTTCAAGCGCACACCGCTTCTTAGGTATTAACCAAAAAGGCGGCGTATCTATCGTTGAGACCAAAGGTAATCCTTATGGCCACGTGGTGTTGCGCGGCGGTAACGGCAAGCCCAACTACGATTCAGTCAGTGTGGCGGTCTGCGAGCAAGAGCTGAAGAAAGCCAAAATCTCTGGCAATATCATGATTGACTGCAGCCACGCCAACTCCAATAAAGATCCAGCGCTGCAACCTCTGGTGCTGGAAAATATTACCAATCAAATTGTCGATGGTAACCAGTCCATCAGCAGCTTAATGATTGAAAGCCACCTCGGTTGGGGTAGCCAATCCATCTGTGAAGACCTAAGCCAACTCAAGTACGGTATTTCTATTACCGACGCGTGTATTGATTGGGATACCACCGAGAAAAGCATTCGTAGCATGCGTGACAAGCTTAAAGATGTGTTACCCGCGCGCAAGCGCAGCGAATAACCGTCGCTCAACAAAAACGCCCAGCTTAAGCTGGGCGTTTTGCTATTGATTGACCTAGCAAGTTGCTAGGCTGACAGGCACTTATCTAGATGCTGCTTATTGCGGATGACGCTGTAAATAGACCGCAATATAAGAACAACTGGGAATCACTGTGTAGTGATGCTGCTTGGCATACGCAAAAGCCGCTTGAGCTAGCACCGCTGCCACCCCGCGCCCGCGTAACTCATTGGGTACATAAGTGTGATGAAAATCCAGCGTTTGTGCATCGACCACGCGATACTCCAAAATAGAGGAGTAGCCATCAACCACTGCACAAAAGCACTTTTTATCTACTTGATGCTCAACCTGTATTGGCTCGCTCATAGGTACCTCCAACTATCGATGTCTAGCTATCGCTATCGAATTCTAACCACTGCAGCCAGCATACACCTCAGCGCGATAGATGCATGCAGTGCAGCGCTATAAAAGCAACTTAAATCAAGTTTGTAGCGCAGGGCTTTAACTGTAGGTTTTTAACCTTCCAGCTGCGCCAGCTCCTGCAAAAACTGCTGCTCATCCAATACCGTCACACCCAACTCCTGCGCTTTAGTTAACTTTGAACCTGCGCTGCTGCCAGCTACCACACAGCTGGTTTTCGCTGAGACTGAGCCCGCAACTTTCGCACCCAGCTGTTCTAAACGCGCTTTGGCTTGCTCACGAGTAAGCACTTCTAAAGTGCCGGTTAACACCCATGTCTGCCCCGCCAACGGCGCCGCTTGTAATTGCTCGCGCTGGCAACTCCAGTGCAAACCAAAATCAAGTAACTGCTGTTCTAACTGCAAGGCCTGCTCGCGCTGACCCTCTTGTTTAATAAAGTCTTCTACGGCCTGTGCGGCGTTTTTGGCAAGACGCTCAATCTGCGTCAACGTCAGCCAATCGGCATTAAAAAAAGCCTCGACTGTTTTAAAATGCTCGGCCAAACGCTGCGCATTGGTGCGCGCCACGCCAACAATGTGCAACTGCTCAATAAAACCAGCCAAGGTGGTACAGGCCTGAAACTCAGGATCAGGCGGCCCTTCATCGGTCGCCTGCACGCCCAGCTCAGCCAATTGTGCAATGACGCTTTGGTTATGGCTGTCGGCAAAAAAACTGGCAATTTCATGCGCCACTTCTGCACCAATTTCTGGCAACCAGAGTAAGGTTTGTGCAAAAGCTTGCTGCACACGCGCCAGCGAACCTAAGGCGCGCGCCAACACTTTTGCGGTTTCCTCACCCACATCAGGAATACCCAAGGCAAAAATCAAACGTGCTAAACGCGGCTGCTTGCTGCCAGCAATGGCGGCTAATAAGTTACGCGCCGATAGATCGGCAAAGCCTTCCAGCGCTAACAACTGCTCATAGGTTAAACGGTACAAATCAGCCGGTGAGCTGACCAATTTACGATTGACCAATTGCTCAATAATTTTCTCACCCAGGCCATCAATATCCATCGCCCGACGTGAAACAAAGTGAATCAGCGCCTGCTGCAGTTGCGCCTGACAACTCAAGCGCCCCATACAGCGCCACACCGCTCCATCACTGAGCACTTGCTTGTTTTTGCTACGACGCACCAGCTGGGTACGCTCAACATCTGAGCCGCAGACCGGACACTGCGTCGGTGCCTGAATCGGCTGCGCATCAGCGGGACGACGCTCCAACACCACTTGGGTAATCTGCGGAATCACATCACCGGCGCGGCGAATGATCACGCTATCGCCAATCATAACGCCCAATCGCGCCACTTCATCCATATTATGTAAGGTGGCATTGGACACCATCACCCCGCCCACATGCACCGGCTTCAGCCGCGCCACAGGTGTAACCGCACCGGTGCGACCGACTTGAAACTCAACATCAAGCAGCTCAGTGATTTCTTCCTGTGCAGCAAACTTATAAGCCAGCGCCCAGCGTGGCTCGCGTGCGCGAAAACCCAGCGTGCGCTGCTGTTCAAGGTCATCCAGTTTAAAGACCACGCCATCAATATCGTAGGGCAACTCAGCGCGGCGCTGACCAATATCAGCGTAATAATCCAAGCAGCCCTGAATATTTTCTACCACGCGCAACTCTGGGCTGATACTGATACCCCATTCGCGCAAGCGTTTTAAAGTACTGCTGTGACGATCGGCCAGGCCTTCGGTGCTGGTGCCATAACAGCAAAACTCTAAAGGACGGCTGGCGGTAATTTTTGAGTCCAACTGACGCAAACTGCCCGCTGCGGCATTGCGCGGATTAGCAAAAGGTTTTTGTCCAGCGGCCAGCACACGTTGGTTAAGCGCAGCAAAACCTGCTTTCGGCATATAAACCTCACCGCGCACCTCTAATAGATCCGGCCAACCTTCACCCTGCAGTTTGAGCGGTACATTACGAATGGTACGCACATTGGCGGTAATATCTTCGCCGGTCTGACCATCGCCACGGGTTGCGGCGCGCACCAACAGGCCATTCTCATAACTGATACTCACGGCTAAGCCGTCGAGCTTAGGTTCGCAGCAATATTCCAGCATCGAGGCTTGGGCAAATAAGTCATTGTGTGCTGTTGTCGGGCTGAGCGTCTGCTCGGCACGCGCGGCAAACTCCAGCACCTGCTCCTCGGCAAAGGCATTACCCAAGCTCAACATCGGCACAGAGTGCTGCACTTGCTTAAAAGTATCCAGCGGCTGGCCAGACACACGCTGGGTCGGTGAATCTGGGGTAATCAGCTCAGGATGCTGCGCCTCAAGTTCGCGTAACTGGGAAAATACGCGATCATATTCACTGTCTGGCACTGTCGGCTGGTCTAAAACATAATAGCTGTAATCATACTGCGCGAGGGTGGCGCGCAGCTGGGTGATCTGTGTGGTGATACTTTGATGTGCACTCATGGCCTGATACTCAAAACAAAAAAAGAGCAGCCGCAGCTGCCCTTCTTAATCTGTCGAACTCACAGATGTTAGTTTTTATCGGTTAACTGCTGACGCTCAAAGTCGGCAATACGCTGACGGTAATGTTCAATGGTTTGCGCGGTTAAGACACTGCGGTGGTCATCTTTCAGATCACCTTCTAGCTCATTGGCCAGCTTACGTGCGGCTGCAATCATTAATTCAAAGGCTTGTGTGGTATTACGCGGACCCGGCAGCCCCATAAAGAAGCACACAGCACGGGTACTGAACAAATCCATATCATCTAAATTAAAAGTGCCAGGATTGAGCGCATTGGCCATCGAGAATAGTTTGTCGCCATTACCAGTGATGGTTTCATGGCGGTGGAAAATATCCATCGCACCAAAACGCAAGCCACTTTCTAAAATACTCTGCAGCAGTGCTGGGCCTTTAAAACCTTCAGGGCTGCGTGAAACCACATGAATAATTAAAATTTCTTCGTAGGCAGCGTCATCATCAACGGCTTCTTCGTGTTGTTGATCATCCACATCATCAAAAGGGTTGAGTAAAGTCGGCACCGCATCATCAGCGCTGAGTTCATCATCAATAGCGCTACCAAAATCAGAGTTATTTTTTTCAGACCTAGCATGCAAACCAGAATCAACCTCGTCGTCGATATCAAAGGATGGCTCTTGTTTTTTAACCACACGCACGGGGCCTAAGATGTCACTGTCGTCCTCATCGGGCAGGTCAGCGAGATTACGATCTAAACGAAACTTGAGGGTACTTTTATTACCACTCATACGACGCCAGCCATCAAACAAGACAGCCACGATAACAATCACACCAATAATAATTAACCATTCACGCAGACCGATATCCATGAGGCGTACTCACTCCTAAAATAAGTAAAAGGGCTTCACAACCCCACAAACGTGATGCAGGCGCAACAAACAACCACACATCACGCAACACAATTGAACATTAAACCCAGTGCGTTTGCCTAAAAACTGTATTGAGGTTGGACACCCACTGCAATACCTGAGTTCAATGCTGCTATATTAACAAAATTAAAAGTAAAACTAATATTAATCACTGCTGTAAGCATAATAAATATTAAATAAGCGCTATAACAACCTTAAATCGCTAAAAAACCAACATCATGCAGCCATAAAGCTGACTGTTATGCTCAACTTCTAGCAATACGCTTACAAACTAAAGTTGTCTGCGTCTAAATACGCAGGAAAGCGCTGCTTAAAGCGTGCGAGCTTGCCAGCTGAGAGTAACGCATAAGACACCCCCGCTTGATCACCCGCCTGCAATAACGACTCGCCCATAAAATCCAGCACTTGGCTGTCACCACTGTAAGGATAACCTTGCTGATCAGTTCCAGTGCGATTGACTGCAGCGACATAGCATAAGTTTTCAATCGCGCGCGCTGGCAGTAAACGGTTCCAAGCCATACGGCGTGCCGCTGGCCAACTGGCTAAATAAAACAGCAAATCGGTATGCTCTGCATCACGACTCCACACTGGAAAGCGCAAGTCATAACAAATCAACGGTCGAATACGCCAGCCTTTGAGTTCAACCTGCAACTGTTGTTCACCAGCGGTAAAGTGCTGATGCTCACCGGCCATACGAAACAAATGACGCTTATCGTAATGCGCTAAGCTGCCATCAGGACGCGCCCAAATCAGCCGATTACGGTAATCATCTTCGCCAACCTTAACGATTAAAGTGCCGCACACCACAGCATTTAAACGCTGCGCTTGCTGCAATAACCACTGAGTGGTTGGCCCCATCTCGGGCTCAGCTTGGCTTGCAGAATCCATGGTGAAACCGCTGTTAAACATCTCAGGCAACAGCACAAGATCAACATCGGCAACGTCAGCTAGCAAGCTGGCAAAGTAATTTAAGTTGGCAGCAGAGTCGTGCCAGACTAGAGGCCCCTGCACTAAAGCTAAGCGCAGGTCGGGCAAGGTGGTGACATCATGCACTGTTATTCTCCCGCCAAGGTGAAGGTGTTATCGCGCCAGCACACCGATATGTTGCTGCATGCTTTATTCGGCGTGACAACCGGCGCCAGACACTGCAAGCAGCACCTGACGCCCATCACTTATTTTTTCTTTTTACGCGCATCGCGCTCTTTTTTATTGGCCATTAAGCGGCGCTTCTTATTCACCTGACGTTCGCTGAGCTTATTCTTATTGCCTTCAAAGGGGTTAGAACCGCCTTTAAACTCAATACGAATGGGTGTGCCCACTAACTTTAAAACACGGCGGTAGGTATTTTCCAAATAACGCACATAGCTTTTTGGTACCGACTCGACCTGATTACCGTGAATAATAATCAGCGGTGGGTTTGCGCCACCTAAGTGCGCATAACGCAATTTAATTCGGTGGCCGGCGACCATCGGCGGCTGATGCTCACGCACAGCATCTTCCAGAATCTGGGTTAAGCGGTTGGTTGGCCAACGAGTAATGGCTGAAGTAAAGGCTGCCTGCACAGACTTGTACAGATGCCCAACGCCCGTACCGTGCAATGCTGAGATGAAGTGGATATCGGCGAAATCAACAAAGTAGAGGCGACGCTCTAATTCTTTCTTGGCATATTCACGCTCACTGGGCTGCATGCCATCCCACTTATTCAGCGCGATCACAATGGCGCGGCCGGATTCCAGCGCAAAACCCAAGAGGTTCAGATCGTGATCCACCACACCTTCACGCGCATCCATCACAAAGATGACTACGTTAGCGTCTTTGATCGCCTGCAAGGTTTTGACCACTGAGAATTTTTCCACTTCCTCAGAGATTTTGCCGCGACGGCGCACACCGGCGGTATCAATCAGGGTGTACTTTTCATCATCGCGTTCAAAAGGAATGTAAATACTGTCGCGCGTGGTACCCGGCTGATCAAACACCACCACCCGCTGCTCACCGAGCATACGGTTGACCAGCGTCGATTTACCCACGTTGGGACGGCCAATAATCGCAATCTTGATGCCGTCTTTAGCATCAGGTCCTGGAATACGCTTAAGATCAACACCTTCAACGATGCTGTCCAGATCAACTTCATCTTCGACCTGATCCTTCGGAAAATCACCCAGTCCTAATTCCAGCATTTGCGTAATGCCGCGGCCATGTGCAGCAGCAATACCCACCGAGCGGCCTAACGCCAAAGGACTGAACTCAGCCAAAGCAATATTTTCATCGAGGTGATCAACTTTATTGACCACCACTAACGTGGTTTTATTACGTTTGCGCAGGTGTTCGCCAATCATTTGATCGGCTGGGCACATGCCGTCACGCGCATCCACTAAAAATAGCACCACATCGGCTTCTTCAATCGCGAGCAGCGATTGTTCGGCCATTTTGGCGTCAATACCTTCTTCGTCACCGGTAATACCACCGGTATCGATTAAAATATAACTGCGATCCTGCCACTTTGCCTCACCATATTGGCGGTCACGGGTCAGTCCAGGAATGTCGCCTACAATCGCATCGCGGGATCTAGTCAGGCGGTTAAACAACGTCGATTTGCCGACATTCGGTCGGCCCACCAGAGCAATTACGGGAACCATTGGCTCCTCCAGCGATAATTCAAAAAACACAAAAGCCGCTGTCGACCTAACGACAGCGGCTAAACTCTTTGTCAGACAGATACGAGTCTATCGAACCTGTTACTTAATGGTTAAAGCAACCAACTTGCCGCCATTACCGTAAACATACAGCCAGCCGCCGACCACTAAAGGTTGTACGCGCACACCTTTACCATCAATTTTCGTGCGTGCAACGAAGCGCCCGTCCACTTGACTTAAAATATGCAAGTAACCTTGGTAGTCACCTACGGCAATATAACTTGAGAATACTGCAGGGCCTGAAAGCTGGCGACGCAATAAATTCTTATTGCTCCACATCGCTGTCGATGAACGCTCATCCACACCCTCAACAGCGCCTTCAGCCAAACTGACATAGGTGTTACCAAAACCTTCAGCCACACCCACATAGCTCGATGCTTCACGCTGCCACAGCACTTGACCACTTTGCGCATCTAATCCTGCAACACGGCCCTGATAGCTGGCAACGTACAGCGTATTACCCGACAGCAATAAACCGCCATCAATGTCGACCATCCGCTCCAACTCAGTGCGACCTGTTGGCACCGCAATGCGCTGCTCCCAAATCGGCAAACCACGTTGGGTATCAATGGCAATCACTTTACCGGTTGATAAACCAGCGTAAACCACGTAATCCGTTAGCAAAGGTGCACTGGTGCCACGTAACGTCAGTACCGCTGGCGTATTTTCATAAATCCAGCGCTGCTGTCCTGAACTGGCTTCCAAAGCAATTAAGCGGTCATCTTGGGTTTGCACCACGACCACATCACCATTGGTTGCTGGTGCAGCTAAAACTTCACTCGGTACTTTGCTGCGCCACAGATCTTCGCCAGTAGCGGCGTCAAGGGCAATCACATCACCACTGAGCGTACCCACAACCACGCGACCTGAGCCAACACCTACAGCACCGGACACACTGACTTTGAGCTTACGCGTCCATAACGTTTTACCGGTATAGCGGTCAAACGCAGCCACACGGCCATTCACATCCGCAGCGAAAATAGCTTCACCGTCCACGGCAGGCGTCAGGCTGTTCCAAAACTTGCCTTGGCCAGCACCGACTGAGGCACTCCACTCTTTCTTCAGCTCAATCTCTGCAGAGATCTTTTCTAAAGCTTGTGGTTTTAATTCTTTCTTACTGGCGCTACTGCAACCGACAGCTAACAAGGCTAAAGCCAGTACCGCCATATACTTGTATCGTTTCAAGTTAGGCATCCTTTTCACTTAAGTTATCCAGCTTCATCAATAAGTTACCTGCTGCAGCTTCAGGCGCTAACGCCTCTTGTGCTTTTTGATAAGCCGCTTTAGCTTCTGCAGGACGCTGCAACACCACTAAGGCATCACCGCGTAATTCTTCACGCGTGGCAGCAAATGCAGGTAGCACTTTTGCCTCTAATACCTTTAACGCTTGCTCAGCTTGTTCTTGCGCCAATAACACGCGCGCTAAACGCTGACGCGCCAACTCAGCCAAAGTATCGTTGGCAGGCTTGGCTAACACCTCATTCAACTCAAGAGCGGCGTCATCCAATTTGTTATTGTCGACCGCCACTTTCGCCGCTAATAAACGCGCATATTGTGCGTAAGCATTATTCGCATTTACAGTTTTCAAATCCGCCAATAACTTCGCCACCTGCTGCGCATCCACTTGATCGCTGGGCGCCAAGGATGCTTCCAGTACTTGCTGATAAATCACAGAGGCTGTTTGCGCTTGCTGCAGTTGATTGCCTTGCCACGTTTTAAAGCCAAAGACCACCACCAAGGCTATAGCGCCACCGGCCATCAAAGGTTTACCGTTACGCTGCCACCACTCTTTGATCAGCGCAATTTGTTCTTCTTCAGTATTATCGCTCACGCTGATACTCCTATTTAATCAGTAATGGATCATGCTGCAAGGCGGCTTGCAGATGCTCACTTAAGTCACTCCAAGCAACGGATTGCTGCTCAGCATCGGTACGTAACGGCTTAATGGCAATGGTCTGCGCTTGCAGCTCATCATCGCCCAATATTAACGCATACAATGCGCCACTTTTGTCAGCTTTTTTAAACTGACTTTTAAAGCTGCCCGCACCGGCATTCACTTGTAAACGCAAACCCGGCAGCCTATCACGCAAACGTTCAGCCAAGGCTAAAGCTGCCAGCTCACAGGCTTCGCCAAACGCACAAAAGTACACATCAACCTGACGTGATAATTCAGCTGGGATTTGTCCTAAAGTCTCGAGCATCAAAATCAGACGCTCAACGCCCATAGCAAAGCCCACTCCTGGCGTGGCACGGCCACCCATTTGCTCAACCAAGCCATCGTAACGTCCACCAGCACAGACGGTACCTTGCGCACCGAGCTGATCAGTCACCCACTCAAAAACGGATTCGCTGTAATAATCCAAGCCACGCACTAAACGTGGATTGATCACATAAGGCACGCCCGCTGCATCAAGACGCGCACGCAAACCGGCAAAATGTGCTTGCGATGCTTCATTTAAATAGTCTTCCAGCTGCGGCGCTTCACCAAGCAAAGCTTGGGTCTGTGGATTTTTACTGTCCAGCACCCGCAACGGGTTGCTAGCAATACGACGCTGACTGTCTTCATCAAGCTGATCGTAACGCGCGGTTAAATATTCAACCAAGGCTTCGCGGTAGAGCACGCGGATATCAGCGGTGCCTAAGCTATTGAGTTCAAGTTTGACATGCTCGCTGATGCCCAGTTTTTTCCACAAACGCCAAGTTAATATGATTAACTCAGCATCCACATCTGGACCCACTAAGTTAAACGCCTCAACACCAATCTGGTGAAACTGGCGGTAACGGCCTTTTTGGGGGCGCTCATGACGAAACATCGGGCCTTGGTACCACAGCTTTTGTACTTGTCCACTGCCGGCCAGACCATGCTCCAATACAGCGCGCACACAACTGGCCGTGCCTTCAGGACGCAAGGTCAGTGAGTCGCCATTGCGATCGGCAAAGGTGTACATTTCTTTTTCGACAATATCTGTCACTTCGCCAATTGAACGTTTGAACAGTTCAGTGAACTCGACAATCGGCATACGGATTTGTCGATAGCCATAACCATCGAGCAACTCAGCAACAGTTTTTTCAAAATAGCGCCACAGCGGAGTCTGCTCTGGCAAAAGGTCATTCATGCCGCGAATGGCTTGTAGTGGTTTACTCACAAAATTTCCTTGACGATTAACCGCGCACAATAACGGCAGCATCAGCTGCAACTTTTTCATCGGCACGCTTGCGGATCAGCGCTTCAAGCTCATCCACCAAATGTTCATTATTAAGTTTCTGTACGGGCTTACCGTCGATATAGACCAAGTTGGGCGATCCACCGGTTAAGCCGACATGAACTTCTTTCGCTTCACCGGGGCCATTAACTACACAGCCAATCACAGCCACATCCAGTGGTACCAATAAGTCTTCGAGGCGCACTTCAAGCTCATTCATGGTTTTCACCACGTCAAAGTTTTGCCGAGAACAACTCGGGCAGGCAATAAAGTTAATGCCGCGTGAGCGTAATTTAAGCGACTTGAGAATATCAAAACCGACTTTAATTTCTTCCACCGGGTCAGCCGCTAAAGAGACGCGAATGGTATCGCCAATACCCTCGGCGAGTAACATACCTAAACCCACCGCTGACTTGACCGTACCTGAGCGCAAACCGCCCGCCTCGGTGATGCCTAAGTGCAAGGGCTGATCTATGGCTTGTGCTAACTGTCGATACGCGGCGACAGCCATAAACACATCAGAAGCTTTTACGCTGACTTTGTAATCTTGATAATTAAGACGATCCAAGTGCTCAGCATGACGCAACGCCGACTCAACTAAAGCTTCTGCTGTCGGTTCACCGTATTTCTTCTGTAAGTCTTTTTCTAAAGACCCAGCATTCACGCCAATACGAATGGGGATACCGCGATCACGCGCAGCATCCACCACTGCTTTCACCCGAGCTTCATTACCAATATTACCGGGATTGATACGCAAACAATCCACGCCTAATTCGGCAACGCGCAAGGCAATACGGTAGTCAAAGTGAATATCGGCAACCAGTGGCACATGCACTTGTTTTTTGATCAAACCAAAGGCTTCCGCCGCCTGCATATCAGGTACAGAGACCCGCACGATATCCGCACCGGCTTGCTCTAAACGCAGAATCTGCGCGACAGTCGCCGCCACATCACAGGTGTCGGTATTGGTCATACTCTGCACACTGATGGGTGCATCACCACCCACAGCGACGTCGCCCACATAAATTTTACGCGATACGCGACGCTTAATTAACGATTGTTCATGCATGATTATTGGCCTAATTTAACTCTGGCAGTTTCACCGCGCACCGATGAACTAAAATCAAAGGGTTCACCGTTATAAAGCATGGTCACACCTTTGGCATAACCCAGATGAATGTCCAGTGGTAGCTTGCCCACCACCTGTACTCGTTCACCGGCACGCTTTAAACCACTGCTGATTTCTTTACCTTGCCCATCAAGTACTCGCAACCAGCATTCATTTTCAAAGCTGAATTCAACCACGCCAGTACCTGGCACAAGGGTGCTTAAATCAAAGCTTGATTGATGTACTGCTGTAGTTGCCTCAGCACTGTTCGGCGCTGATTCTGCAGACTCATCTGTACCCAGTTCAACTGCTGCAGACAATACAGGTTCGAGCGGCTCGGCAAGACTCAAGGCTAAAGCTTGGTCTTCGGGCTCATCAATGGTTTGCACGTGCATCGATCCGTCAGCACGCTCAACCTCAACACGATCAAACACGGCACTTTGGCTCGCATCAGCTTTATCAGCACTGTTTAGGGTCTGCCAAGCATAATAACCACCGGCCAAAACCACGACTAAAATGATAAAAAAGCCAAACTGCAAAATACCGCGCGACATACGGCGCGACTCACCGACCTGATCAATGGTTTGCACTGCTTTAACTGCAGCACCGCTGCCTATAGTCACATCAAACTGCTTAGCTAACTGGTCGGCATCCAAGCCTAATATTTTTGCATAGCTGCGGATATAACCGCGGGCAAAAGTCATCCCCGGCAAGCGGTCAAACTGCTCAGTCTCTAAGGACTCAACGGCACGCGGCGTTAAATTCAGCTTATTAGCCGCTTCTGCTAACGTCCAGTCCGCCGCTACTCGTGCATTGCGCAGGGTTGTACCTACGCTTGTGGCTTGTTCGTCTACTTCTAATGATGCATCGCTCATCATTGCTCCGATTGATACTGTTTGTACTCAGCGCTCGCAGGATACAGTCGCTTGAGTTGCAGCCCTAAACTAGCAGCTTGATTACGATCTTCAAACACTCGAGCTAGGCGTAAACCCAGCAGCAAACTACGGGCTGAATGATCACTTAACTGCACAAAGGCTTCATAATTGCGGCGTGCAGGTACAAAATCTTGGCGCTCATACAACAGCAGCGCTATTTCTAACAGAGCGCGCTCACGTTGTGGATTCAAACGTAAGGAGCGCTCAAAATACTGCATGGCTGAATCATTATCATTTAAACGTAAAGCCGTTAAGCCCATGTTCTCAAACACACGCGAACGCTCAGCATACATGGTGTCTTGCGACGCAAGAGAAAACTGCTCAAACGCGCCTTTATAATTACCTTGTTCGTACAAAAAACTACCGTAATTATTTTGAATACGGGTGTTTTTACCTTGTGCTAAAGCTTTGCGGTAATGATGATCCGCCAGCTCTGTCTCTAACTCTCTTTGAAACACTAAAGCCAATGCCGCATGTGCATCAGCACTGTTAGCGTCAATTTCCAAAGCCTGTTTTAAAGGCATTTTGGCTTGTTCAGTAATACCTTGCTGAATGTAACCAATACCCAACTGAATATAAGCATCCCGTGCTTGATTACGCCCTTCTTCAGTACGTAACACAGGCTTACTGCCGCTGCTTACACAAGCGGTCAGTACGCTAGATAAAGCCAATACAAGCACTGTTCGAACAATCATACCCACTCCTTTCAGTTCGATATGCTGCCTAGCAGGCATAAAATCATACTTAGTTTTCGATTTCACGCACTGCAATATAACGCGCACTACGGCGCGTACGGTCTTGCACTTGTCCCACAAGCTGCCCACATGCGGCATCAATATCTTCACCGCGCGGCATGCGCACTGTCACACTGTAACCGCCATGATGCAAGGTATCCTGAAAACGGCGAATCGCATTATTGCTGGGACGCTCATAGCCTGAATGCGGAAACGGGTTAAAAGGGATTAAGTTCACCTTACAAGGCACATCTTTTAATAACTCAACCAACTGCTCGGCATGCTCAGGTAAATCGTTAACATCTTTGAGCAAGGTGTACTCAATGGTTAAATAGCGTTTCTCGCCCAACTTGGCGATATAACGCTTACAAGCATCCAGTACGACCTGCAGTGGGTACTTTTTGTTCACTGGCACCAGCGTATTGCGTAACGCATCGTTGGGTGCATGCAGCGATAAAGCGAGGGATACATCAATGTGCTCACTGAGCTTATCAATCATCGGTGCAACACCGGCGGTTGATAAAGTCACCTTACGCTTGGAAATACCATAGCCGAAATCATCCAGCATCAACGTCATGGCATTGACAACATTATCAAAATTGAGCAGCGGCTCGCCCATTCCCATCATTACCACGTTGGTAATGGCACGCTCACTGCTAGCAGGAATAGAGCCAAATGATTTGGACGCAATCCAGACTTGGCCAATAATTTCAGCACTGGTCAGATCACTATTAAAGCCTTGTTTGCCCGTCGAACAAAAGCTGCAATCTAACGCACAGCCTGCTTGTGACGAGACACATAAAGTACCGCGGGTACCTTGCGGAATATAGACAGTTTCCACACAACTGCCGGATGCGACACGTATCACCCACTTGCGAGTGCCGTCGCTGGAAATATCTTCACTGACAATTTCAGGTCCACGCACCTCAGCGCAGGCGGCAAGCTTTTCTTGCAGCGCCTTACTGACGTTGGTCATGGCGGTAAAATCATCGACACCAAAATGGTGAATCCACTTCATCACTTGGTCGGCACGAAACTTCTTCTCGCCAATAGAAGCGAAAAACTCAACTAATTGTTCGCGCGTTAAGCCAAGTAAGTTAACTTTTTCAGTTACAGCAGTCATGGATTCACCTTTATTTACCTACCCGTGATTAACGGATACGGTCACACACTTCAGTTGCCGCGAAGAAGTATGAAATTTCACGTGCAGCAGCGGCTTCTGAGTCAGAACCGTGTACAGCGTTTTCATCGATAGATACTGCGAAGTCAGCACGGATAGTGCCAGCCGCTGCTTCTTTAGGGTTGGTTGCGCCCATCAGGTCACGGTTTGCTGCGATAGCGTTTTCGCCTTCCAGAACCTGAACGATTACAGGACCTGAAGTCATGAAGCTTACGAGGTCGTTGTAGAAAGGACGCTCTTTGTGCTCAGCGTAGAAACCGCCTGCTTCGCGTGCTGACAGTTGTACCATTTTAGAAGCAACAACACGTAAACCGGCTTTTTCAAAACGTGAAACGATTTCGCCAACAACGTTTTTTGCAACAGCGTCAGGCTTGATGATTGAGAATGTACGTTGAACAGTCATGTAGAACTCCAATAAATTAAGTGTTTATAAAGACTAAACCCGCGAATTATACGCGGGTTTGTGGTAAATGCGTAGCAACTCGCACAGGTACTTTACAGCTCAAGCTATTTTCAGCACTGCATCAAGCTTTAAAGCGGAAAAACTCTACTCGAGTTCTTCAATCCAAGCCGCCTGAATCGCTTCGAGCACACGCTCACCGCTGCGCTCAGGATCATCAGCAAAATCAGGCAAATCAAGCACCAAACGGCGCAAGTTAACAAAGTTAATGGTGCGCGGATCAACATCTTCATGCGCTTCACTTAACTCAATTGCGATGTCTAAGACATCCACCCATTTTAGTGCCATCTTCAGCCCCTTAAATCACTGACGCTCAGAAACTTGGTTAATCGTGTATTTCGGTATTTCCACGGTTAAATCTGTATCGGCTACCAAGGCTTGGCATGACAAACGCGAGTCAGGCTCTAAACCCCAGGCTTTATCCAGCATGTCATCTTCGAGCTCATCAGACTCTTCTAAAGAGTTCATGCCTTCACGCACAATCACATGACAGGTGGTACAGGCGCAGGACATTTCGCAGGCATGCTCAATCTCAATACCGTTACGCAGCGCAGCATCCATAATCGTTTCGCCCGGGATTGCTTCAATCACTGCACCCTCAGGGCACAGTTCTTCATGAGGCAAAAAAATAATTTGCGGCATTGGGGTTAACCCTCCATTTCATTAAGTTGTCGTCCTGCCAAGGCAGCTTGCACTGTGGCGTCAAGACGACGGGTAGCGAACTCGTTCGTGGCATGATTGAGCTGCTGAACATGACGAGCAACCGCATTGACATCTTCTGCTTTACGCACAACATCTAAAGCAGCCATAGATTCCTCAATGACAGCGCGCTCCGCTTGAGTCAGCAACGCATCGCCGTCAGCCTGCAATGCAGAACGCACCGTTTCAAGCAAACGCTCGGCATCCACACGCTGCTCTTGCAAGGCTCGCGCCTGCTTATCTTGCGCAGCGTTTTCAAAAGACGCCTTGAGCATACCGCCAATTTCATCATCAGTCAGACCGTAGGACGGCCTAACCTGAATACTCGCCTCAACACCACTGCCCAGTTCGCGTGCAGTGACGCCCAGCAAACCATCGGCATCCACTTGAAAGGTCACGCGAATTTTCGCGGCACCGGCAACCATTGGCGGAATACCACGCAATTCAAAGCGCGCCAAAGAACGGCAATCACTGACCAGCTCACGCTCGCCTTGCAACACATGCACGACCATAGCCGTTTGCCCATCACGTGCAGTGGTAAATTCCTGCGCACGGGTGACTGGAATTGTGGTGTTACGCGGGATGATTTTCTCAACCAAATCACCCATGGTTTCCAAGCCCAGCGACAGTGGCGTGAC
>CANRHT010000002.1 GCA_947630465.1 uncultured Pseudomonadaceae bacterium | reverse complement strand
GCATCTTTATCCCAAGCTAAATTCTTATAGGTATTACCTGCTGCTTTACGGCCTCGATGTTCGTTTTTCTGCGCATCGACACCCGCAATCACTTCAACAGTATCCCACTGCCAAGTACCACTCACCCGCGCGCCTAAGGTACGGCGATCCACATTACTCGACCATGGCCCGCGCATCATGGGCATGGCTGCTTTAGGATCTGGGGTGCGCAATTTAAAGTTATCCATCACGTGATCAGCGTAGTTGTAATACACCTGCGCTTCTAACGCTGCCCAAGTCTCGGTTAAGTTAGTTTGCTTAAAACGCAGACTTAAACTCTCGCGCTCAAACTGCGTGCCATCCATACCACGCCCCGCATAACGTGATTCACCATCACCTTGACCCGCGGTCAGCTCCAGCAAGGTGTCATCCGCAGGGGTCCAACCTACAATCACATCACTGTTCCACTTATTCCAACGCGACGGCACCCGATCACCGTTACCATCATTATAGTCATGGGCCTTGGAGCCATTAGCGATGACCCGCACATAGCCATCACGACTGCCCACCGCACCATCGATACTGCGATCAAAACGGCGATTGGAACCGACCAAGACACTACTGTTTAAACGAAAATCAGGCTCTGCAAAATTTTCCGGCTCACGCTCAAATAAAACCGTCGCCGCCGATGCACCTGGGCCCCACAGTACCGTTTGCGGGCCTTTCACCACAGTTAACTTATCGTAGGTTTCAGGACTGATATAGGAACTGGGCGAATCCATACGACTGGGGCAAGCACCCAGCATTTCACCGCCATTGGTCAGCAACTTTAAACGCGAACCAAACATACCGCGAAACACGGGATCACTGTTCACGCCACCACTGCGTACCGCGGAAAATCCGGGAATGGTTTTTAGGTAATCTGCCGCATCACTGGCCGGTACTGGCTGACGTGGAATACGTGGATCAGTCACCACTGTAATCGGTGATTGCTGGCCTACACCGGTAATCACCATCGGCGCTAATTGCACTGCATCCTGTTGATCTGCCGCACTGACCGACATTGGCAGCCAAAGCGCACAACCTAAAAGAGTGGCATGTGCTGCAATCAAGCCCCGCGTGAGTGTTTTAAGCTGAAAATCATTGTATGGACGCGACACAGCCGCGCCTTGAAGAGTGGTATGAACCATTTTGGCATCCAATATGTATTTAAATGGGATAGCAGGCGCCGTGCCTGCCTGATTTAAACCAACACTGGAATGGGTGGTGCACGAGGAAGGCTGAGACTGCGAGCAACAGCTAAGTAGCGTGGCGGTTGTGGCTGCGCAGCAAAAACAGGTGCATGCGGCGTCACCGGCAGAAAAAGCAGCACGGCTAAAACCAAAGGTGGGCTGACCGTTAGCAAATCACAGTAGCCACACATGTCTAGGTTAGCCAACCACTGCGGTGCACCTGCAGGTGCTCGGTGATGCCCCATCAGGGCGTGATAATCCACTGCCTGTTCGCCAGTCTCGGCCGCGAGCACGGATGATTCAGTATTTAAGTGCTGCGCCGGCGCCGCATGATGATCAGCATGCACATGCACATGTATCTGTTGCCCATCCTCAGTATGTGTTGTAGCAACAGCTACAGAAGAATGCGCCAAAGCTTGAGCTGCAGAAATCAGCGGACCGAGATGAATCATCAGCATGGCAAATAAGCCAAGCCAGATCGCCAGTAAAGACGCGTGACGCTGATCTGTCACAGCACAAGTCTCATGATTCGATACGCATCCAAATAGCACAAATTAGGATCGCAAATAGTGGCACACATTCCCACAGTGGTAATGTGGCAGACTGTCGCAATAAAAACCAAACGCAATAAAAAACCATAAAAAGCACAAAGAAAGACAAATAAACAAATATAAAAACAAAAAACAACAGATAAAAACTAATTTACAAAGATTACTTGCAATAAAAAACCACTCTCTATAACTTTACAGTCACTGACATGCACTGCACGCAACCCATGTTTTAATTAAACGTATCGCCTGCACTGTTTTAAGTTTTCATTATCAGAGTTTAAGGATCATTTATGCCGATGCTGAGCAACCCTGCAGCCAAGTACCGTGCTTACCCAGCACTGGATTTACCCGATCGCACTTGGCCCAATAACCGCATTACCCATGCGCCCATTTGGTGCAGCTCAGATTTGCGTGATGGTAACCAATCATTAATTGAGCCGATGAGCCCTGAGAAAAAGCTGCGTTTTTTTAAAACATTGGTCGCAGTGGGTGTCAAAGAAATTGAAGTGGCCTTCCCATCCGCCTCGCAAACAGATTTTGATTTTGTGCGCCTGCTGATTGAAGAAGGTCACATTCCGGCAGACACCACAATTCAAGTGTTAACCCAGGCCCGTGAAGACTTGATTGCACGTACTTTTGAGTCACTTAAAGGCGCACCTAAAGCCATTGTGCACATGTATAACGCCGTTTCTCCGGCCTTTCGCCGCATCGTCTTTAACCAAGATAAAGCCGGTGTCAAAGCCATTGCGGTACATGCCGCCGAACTCTTTAATAAGTACGCCGCCCTGCAACCTGAAACCCAGTGGTCATTTGAGTACTCACCAGAGACTTTTAGCGCCACCGAAACACCTTTTGCTGTTGAAGTGTGTAATGCGGTGCTGGATGTGTGGCAACCCACGGCAGACAATAAAGTGATTTTAAACTTGCCCGCCACCGTGGAAGTCTCAACACCTAATGTCTACGCTGATCAAATTGAATGGTTTGCCCGCCACATCAATCACCGTGAAAACGTGATTATCAGCCTGCATACGCACAACGACCGCGGCACTGGTGTCGCTGCCAGTGAACTGGGGCTGTTAGCCGGCGCTGATCGGGTTGAAGGCTGTTTGTTTGGTAATGGTGAGCGCACCGGCAACGTTGACTTAGTCACTTTGGCGCTAAATATGTACACCCAAGGTGTTGATCCTGAACTGGACTTTTCTGATATTGATGCGGTGCGCAAAGTGGTCGAAGAGTGCAATCAATTGCCGGTACACCCGCGCCATCCTTATGCTGGCGACTTAGTCCATACTGCGTTTTCTGGCTCACACCAAGACGCTATTCGCAAAGGTTTTGCCCAGCGTGAAGCAGGCAGTATTTGGGAAGTGCCTTATTTGCCGATTGACCCAGCCGATATTGGCCGCGACTACGAAGCGGTGATTCGGGTGAACAGTCAATCCGGTAAAGGCGGCGTTACTTATTTGCTTGAGCAAGAGTACGGCATTCAATTACCCCGCCGTATGCAGATTGAGTTCAGCCAAGTGATCAAAACAGAAACAGATCGTTCAGGCTTAGAAGTCTCTGCCGCAAAAATATTTGCCTTATTGGATAACGAATACTTGCAAGCGCTGACCCCTTTTGCTTTTCAGCAGCACCGTCTGCAAGAAGACAACGGCATTTGCACACTCACCGCTGAAGTGTTGCACGATGGCACCTTACAAAGCTGGAGCGGTTGCGGTAATGGTCCATTAGAAGCTTTGGCCGCCAGCATGCCACTGGATGTGGAAATCATGGATTACAATGAACACGCGATTGGCAGCGGCAGCAACGCTAAAGCAGCGGCTTATATTGAATTGCGCTTACCTGGGCAGCGCCCTGTCTTTGGTGTGGGGATTGATAGCAATATCACCACAGCCAGTATTCGCGCCTACTTTAGTGCGCTCAACCGCGCCACCACAGCAGAGCAAGCGCTGGCGCAGCCGGCTTAAGCACTGACCTTAAGGCGTAAAAAAGCCCTTATCCAGACACTGGTATAAGGGCTTTTTTTATAGTGACTTAATAGCGTAGCGCTATTTAACCAGCATTAAGCTTGTACTTTAGCCGTTGCTGCTTTGACTAAAGTTTCCAGCTCACCACTTTCATGCAGCTCAGTGATGATATCGCAACCGCCGACTAACTCACCGTCAACCCACAACTGCGGGAACGTTGGCCAGTTTGCGTACGCAGGTAAGTTTGCACGAATGTCTGGATTTGCAAGAATATCAACATAAGCAAATTTCTCACCGCACGCCATCAGCGCTTGGGTTGCACGCTGTGAGAAACCACACTGCGGTGCGTTTGGAGAACCTTTCATGTACAACAAAACTGCGTTATTTTCGATCTGCTCTTTAATCGTTTCGATGATATCCACAATCCACCTCGACACTTTTCTAGACATTAAGCTCATCAACTGCTGAGCACCTGAGGCGTATTCTAGCCTAAAACCCAGCGCAACGCTCTGATTTAGATTAACCCAAATCAAGCAATAGAATTTATCGTTAGCAATATGCGCCCTACTGCTCAATTGCACTCAGCATTCACTTATCGTCAGCACAATAACAGGCAGTATTTGCACACAAGGTGCCTAACCTTATAAGATTCACTTGTATTGGTATTGAGTCGCAGTCTTATTCAGATGACTGCGTTTTATAGCTCAAGCTCAACACAAGCCTTAAGCTTTATTCAGTCATCAACTGAGAGTCAGCCGCATACATAAGGTATGCTCGCAGGGTTCTCCAGCGATCCGGTACGTTATTAACATGGATAAAAACGGTCCTTTATTAAGCCTGACAGACCTCAGTTGTGGCTATCAAAACCAAATCATTGTGCAAGACCTCAACCTGCACCTCAATAGTGGCGATATTGGCTGCTTACTGGGGCCTTCAGGCTGCGGAAAAACCACAACCTTGCGCGCCATTGCAGGCTTTGAGCCGATTATCCAAGGCTCAATCACTTTGGATGGCGCTGTGATTTCTCGTCCTAAATTTACTTTAGCGCCAGAAAAACGCCGTATTGGTATGGTGTTCCAAGACTACGCCCTGTTTCCACATTTAAGTGTTGAGAAGAACGTAGCCTTTGGTATTCGCCAAAACCCTAATGCTGAACGCATCACTCAAGAACTGCTGGAATTGGTCAAACTCAACACCCTTGGCAAACGCTACCCTCACGAACTGTCAGGCGGACAGCAACAACGAGTGGCGCTGGCCCGTGCGCTGGCACCAGAACCGAGCTTATTACTGCTTGATGAACCCTTTTCTAATCTCGATGGCGAACTGCGCCGCAGCCTCAGCCAAGAAGTGCGTGAAATTCTTAAGTACCGCGGCACCAGCGCTATTTTGGTCACCCATGACCAAGAAGAAGCCTTTGCCATGAGCGACAATATTGGTGTGTTTAATAAAGGGCGTCTGGAGCAATGGGATTCGCCGTTTAATCTCTACCACGAACCCTTAACGCCTTTTGTTGCCAGTTTTGTTGGCCAAGGCTACTTTATTCGTGGACAAATGCTGACCAATGACAGCGTACAAACCGAATTGGGCGTAATTCGTGGCAACCGCGCTTACAACTGGCCGGCGGGCAGTACGGTTGATGTGTTACTGCGCCCTGACGATATTATTGACTCACCTGAGAGCCCGCTTAAAGCGCGTATTATCGGTAAAACGTTTTTAGGCGCTGCAACCTTGTATCGTCTGGAACTGCCGACCGGCAATCAGCTGGAAGCAATTTTCACCAGCCACATTGATCACTTTTTAGGTGAGCAAGTGGGCATTGCCGTAGCGGCGGATCATCTGGTGGCCTTTGCTACGCCAGGCACAGTCGCCGCGCACAGCAGTTTACCCATGACCGGAGTGCGCCGTTATAGCGCCAATGTGTAACGCACATCAACGCTCACAACAGCGCTATACATCTGTACAAATAGACCTATACAAATATTGTGCAACAATTATATATTAATAAGCACTTACCAACATTCACTAATGAATGTATATTACTCAGTCAAATTAAAACGCACTGCCCCTATATCTAAGGAAGCACTGAATAATGACCTGCGTTTCCTTACAACAGTGCAGAGTTCGTCATCACTGCCGACGTATTTGCGTGCGTTGTTAGCGCAGTGCTAATAAAGCTACATATTAGGATAATTTTATGACCCGCCTTTCGTCACGCGCTACCGCCGTCACACTAACCCTTGCTGGTGCGCTGCTGCTCAGCGCTTGCGAGCAACAATCAGACTCAAGTCCAGCGGCGCAACAACAGCCCGCCCCTAAAGTAGGTATTGTTACTTTATCTACGCAGTCATACACCCTCACCAGTGAACTGCCCGGCAGAACGGCGGCCTACCGTGTTGCTGAAGTGCGCCCACAGGTCAACGGTATTATTCAAAAACGTTTGTTTAAAGAAGGCAGTGACGTTAAGGCGAATCAGCAGCTGTATCAAATTGATCCTGCGTTGTATCAAGCCAACCTCAAAAGCGCCGAAGCCAGCTTGTTGGCCGCGCGTTCATTGGCCAATCGTTACAAAAAACTGGTTGAAGAGCGCGCTGTTAGTCGTCAGCAGTATGACGATGCCAACGCCAATCGTTTGCAAGCCGAAGCCGCACTTGAACGCGCAAAAATCGAACAGCGTTACACGCGTGTTTTAGCACCTATTTCTGGTCGCATTGGTCGCTCCAGCGCCAGCGAAGGTGCCCTCGTCAGCAATGGACAAGCACAAGAGCTGGCCGTGATTCAGCAGCTGGACCCGATCTACGTGGACGTCACCCAGTCCGCTAATGACTTGCTGCGCTTACGTCGTGAACTTGAAGCAGGCCAGTTAGAAAAAGCCGGCGATACCGCCGCGCAAGTCACACTCAAACTGCAAGACAACAGCCCTTACCCACACACAGGCACTTTAGAGTTTTCAGAAGTATCAGTGGATGAGAGCACAGGCTCAGTCACTTTACGCGCCGTCTTCCCTAACCCAGACAACCTACTTTTACCTGGCATGTTTGTGCACGCCAGCTTAGTCAATGGTGTGCAAAGCCAAGCTATTTTGGCACCACAGCAAGGCATCACTCGCAACCCTAAAGGTGAGCCAACCGCAATGGTGGTCAATGCTGATAACGTGGTTGAAGCGCGCAACCTGAAAGCTGAGCGCACCGTGGGTGATCGCTGGTTAGTCACTGAAGGCTTGGAGTCTGGCGATCGCATCATCACCGAGGGCATTCAGTTTGTACGCCCGGGTGTCACTGTTGACCCTTACCCAGCCGGCAACATTAAAGGCTCTGACACAGCAACTCCAGACGCAGCCAACCAAGCTCAATAAGGGATTTTTGTAATGTCGAACTTTTTTATCGACCGCCCCATTTTTGCTTGGGTTTTAGCCCTAGTAATTATGTTGATTGGTGGTCTAGCCATTTTGAAACTACCGGTGAATCAATACCCTAGTATTGCACCACCGGCTGTAGGTATTTCCGTACGCTACCCAGGCGCCTCAGCACAAACCGTACAAGATACGGTGGTGCAGGTGATTGAGCAGCAAATGAACGGTATTGATGGTCTACGCTATATTTCTTCGGAAAGTAACTCCGACGGCAGCATGAGCATCACCATTACCTTTGAGCAAGACGTCGATCCTGATATCGCGCAAGTTCAAGTGCAAAACAAATTGCAATTAGCCACACCTTTGCTGCCTCAAGAAGTGCAGCAGCAAGGTATTCGTGTGACTAAGTCAGCCACGAACTTCTTAATGGTTGTGGCGCTGATCTCGGAAGACGGCAGCATGAGCCGCTACGATGTGGCGGACTATACGGTGTCCAACATTCAAGACCCCATCTCGCGTACTGCAGGTGTGGGTGACTTCCAGATTTTCGGTGCACAATATGCCATGCGAATTTGGCTGGATCCGCTCAAGCTGACGAACTTTGCCATGACGCCGGTGGATGTATCCAATGCTATTAAAGCGCAAAACGTGCAAGTATCAGCGGGTCAACTCGGTGGGCTCCCGGCTTCACCCAATCAACAACTGACCGCAACTATTATTGGTAAAACCCGCTTCGAAACACCTGAGCAATTTGAAAATATCTTGCTCAAAGTGAATCAAGACGGCTCACAAGTGCGCCTTAAAGATGTCGCCCGCGTTGAACTCGGTGGTGAAAACTACAGTATTAACGCTGAATACAATGGTAGCCCAGCCACTGGTATGGGGATCAAGCTGGCAACCGGCGCTAACGCGCTGGATACGGCGCGCGCGGTACGTGCCACCTTGGCCGAATTGGAGCCGTTTTTCCCGCCCGGGTTAAAAATTGTTTACCCTTACGACACTACGCCAGTTATTTCCGCATCGATTGAAGGTGTGGTGTACACCTTGATGGAAGCCATTGTGCTGGTGTTCTTGGTCATGTATCTGTTTATGCAGAACCTACGTGCCACTTTAATTCCTGCTTTAGCTGTTCCTGTAGTTATTTTAGGAACCTTTGGTGTGTTAGCCGCCTTCGGTTACAGCATCAACACCCTAACCATGTTCGCCATGGTTTTAGCCATCGGTATCTTGGTGGATGACGCCATTGTTGTGGTGGAAAACGTGGAACGGGTGATGGAGGAAGAAGGCTTATCACCCATTGAAGCCACGCGTAAATCCATGGGCCAAATTCAAGGCGCATTGGTCGGAATTGGCTTGGTGCTGTCCGCGGTATTCGTACCTATGGCGTTTTTTGAAGGTTCAACCGGTGCTATTTACCAGCAGTTCTCGGTCACTATTGTGTCGGCGATGGTGCTGTCGGTATTGGTTGCTTTGATCCTGACTCCAGCGCTGTGCGCCACTATGCTCAAGCCCACCAAGCAAGGTGGCAATATGGAGAAGCGTGGTTTCTTTGGCTGGTTTAACCGCACTTTCCAACGTGGCGTCAACCGCTATGAGAAAGGTGTAACCGCCATGCTGCGTCGCAAAGCGCCTTACTTGCTGATGTATGTGATTATTGTCGCCATCATGGGCTGGATGTTTACCAAAATCCCCACGTCGTTCTTACCCGAAGAAGACCAAGGTGTTTTGTTTGCCCAAGTACAAACGCCAGCAGGCTCAAGTGCTGAGCGTACCTATGAAGTGGTCAGCAAAATGCGTGATTACTTGCTCACTGAAGAAAGTGACACGGTACGTTCTGTTTTTGCCATTACGGGCTTTAACTTTGCCGGCCGTGGTCAAAACTCAGGTATGGCATTTATTGGCCTAAAGCCTTGGGAAGAGCGTACTCAAGAGCACCAAAGCGTGTTCTCTCTCGCCCAACGTGCGCAAATGCAGTTCTTCTCTTTCCGTGATGCCATGGTCTTTGCCTTTGCGCCACCTGCGGTAATGGAGTTGGGTAACGCCACGGGTTTCAATATGTACCTACAAGACCGTGCCAGTGTAGGGCATGAAGTGTTAAGCCAAGCCCGTGATCAGTTTGTACAACTGGCCAACCAAGACCCGCGCCTGACACAGGTGCGTGCCAACGGCTTACTGGATGAACCGCAATATCAGTTGTTTATTGACGATGAAAAAGCCAGCTCGATGGGCTTGTCACTCACGGATATTAACCAAACCTTGTCGGCTGCTTGGGGCAGTAGTTACGTCAATGACTTTATTGACCGTGGCCGGGTAAAGAAAGTCTTTATGCAAGCCGAAGCCGAAGCACGGATGAATCCAGAAGACTTGGAAAAATGGTACGTGCGCAACAAGCAAGGCGAGATGATCCCCTTTAGCAGTTTTGCCAGCGGCGAATGGACTTACGGTTCACCTAAACTGTCACGCTATAACGGTGTACCTGCTATGGAGATTCTCGGTAGCGCAGCGCCCGGCTACAGCTCGGGTGATGCCATGTTGGCGGTTGAAGAAATTGCTAAAAAACTGCCCAACGGTGTCGGTATGGCCTGGACCGGACTGTCGTTTGAAGAACGTCTCTCCGGCGACCAAGCCCCTGCTCTCTACGCTCTGTCGCTGCTGGTGGTGTTCTTATGCTTAGCAGCCATGTATGAGAGCTGGTCAATCCCCTTCTCGGTGATGCTGGTTGTACCTCTGGGTATTTTAGGTGCGCTACTGGCAACCTATGGCCGCGGCTTATCCAATGATGTGTACTTCCAGATTGGCTTGCTGACCACCATTGGTTTGTCGGCGCGTAACGCCATTTTGATTGTGGAGTTTGCCAAGTCCCTACACGAGCAAGGTATGAGTTATGCCGCGGCTGCCGTGGAAGCCAGCCGGATTCGTTTACGTCCGATTATCATGACCTCTTTAGCCTTTATTTTCGGGGTAATTCCCTTGGCAATTTCAACCGGTGCTGGTGCAGGCAGTAAGCATGCGATTGGTACGGGTGTGATTGGCGGCATGGTTTCGGCGATGGTGCTAGCGATTTTCTTTGTGCCATTATTCTATGTCTTTGTCAGCGGGCTCTTTAAGAAAGCGTCAGACACTAACCAGGAGGACGGACAATGAAACATACCGCCCTAGCCGCTGCATTATTAGCTGCTCTCACAGGTTGTTCTTTAGTGCCCAACTATCAGCAACCGGCTGCACCCGTTGCTGAGCAGTGGGATGCTCAACAGGCGCAAAACGCCCAAGCTACATTGCCTGCATGGCGTGATTTTTTCCAAGATCCAACCCTGCAAGCACTGATTGAGACGGCACTGAAAAACAACCGTGACCTACGGATTGCCGCGCTAAATGTGGATGCCTTTCGTGCGCAGTACCGCATTCAACGCAGCGCGCGCTTCCCGTCGATTGATGCCAGTGGCGGCGCAAACCGCCAGCGTATTCCCGGTAATATGAATCCTGCGGGTAATGATGCAACCATTAACAGTCAATACTCAGCAAACTTGGGTATTACCGCGTGGGAGTTGGACTTTTTTAATCGCTTAGGCAGTTTGCGTGATCAAGCGTTAGAAACCTACTTTGCCAGCGAACAAGCACAGCGCAGTACGCAGTTGAGTTTAATCACGGCTGTGGCTACGGCGTGGCTCAACTTGCAAGCAGATCAAGAAACCTTGAGTTTAGTGCGCGAGACTTTAGCCACCTATGAAGACAGTTTGGCACTGGTTGAGCGCAGCTATGATGTTGGGGTCGCTACCTCGCTCGAGTTGCAACAGGCGCGTACGTCAGTCAATGGTGCACGTATCAGTTTGGCGCAATTTGAGCGTCAATCGGTGCAGAGCCGCAATGCGCTGAATCTGCTCTTAGGTGGTACGCCAACAGTGGATACAATGACGGCAGCACCTTTAGCGCAGTTTGAATTTGCGCAATTACCTGTAGGTTTACCTGCAGATTTGCTGCAGCGTCGTCCTGATATCTTGCAAGCGGAATATCAACTCAAAGCGGCGAACGCCAATATTGGTGCGGCTCGGGCTGCGTTTTTCCCGAGTATCACTTTGACGGCAACGGCGGGCAGTTTGAGTCCTGATTTATCGGGACTGTTTGATGGTGGCAGTGGCTCATGGTTATTTAAGCCCAGTATTAATATCCCGATTTTTAATGCGGGACGTTTGCGGGCAAACTTGGATTACAGTGAAATCCAAAAAGATATCCATGTAGCCCGTTATGAAAAAGCCATTCAAACAGCGTTTCAAGAAGTGGCCGATGGCTTGATTGAGCGCACCACCTATCAGCAGCAACTCACAGCTTATGACGCTTTGGTGCAGTCGAGCGAAGCGTATTACGCTATTGCTGATCGCCGTTACGGTGAAGGTATCGATAACCAGCTCACGCTATTGGATGCTCAGCGTTTGTTGTTTGATGCCAAGCAAAAGCGTATCAGTACGCAATTTGCACAACTGGCCAGCGAGATCAATCTGTATAAAGCGCTGGGTGGCGGTTACCAGGAAGATAACTCACCAGCGCCTAAATAACTTTAGAGATTGCGTGTAACACATAAAAACGGGCGACTGGTTTGATACAGTCGCCCGTTTTTTATTGAGATGTGACTTTTCATTATTTCGCATAGCGTACTGAACTATTGCGCCTGACGCACTGCATTAGTGGCGCTCTTCCCTCAACGAGACATCCTGTCTCGATTCGGGCGCTACGCCATCCTTGGCTGCGCTTGCCGCGTCACTAACGCAGTACTCATCAACCATTACCTGTGCCAGTAAGATTGCAACCTCATCTATCGAGCTACAACATGAGATTGGCCAACAACGCCAATGGTCAACGAGTGCTGCACTGTTGCTGTGTCAAGCGAAGCCATGGATGGCGCAGCGCCGGAGTTGAGCCCCGGATGGGCTCATCGACGGAAGAACAGCAATAGTGCAGCACGACATGCACAATCTAATCTAGTGCGTGAAAAACCTAATCTTTACGCGATGGCGACAACAACTCAATTTTGTAGCCATCTGGATCTTCAACAAAGGCCAAAATACTTGAGCCATGCTGCATCGGGCCCGGCTCGCGGGTGATTTTGCCGCCACGCGCACGAATGTCATCACAGGCCTTGTAAACGTCTTCTACTTCTAAAGCAATATGACCATAACCATCGCCCAGATCATACGTATCTACGCCCCAGTTATGGGTCAACTCAATCACGCTGTTGCTGGCTTCATCGCCATAACCAACAAAAGCCAAAGTAAATTTACCCTCTGGATAATCACGGCGACGCAACAATTGCATACCCAACACTTCAGTGTAAAAAGCAATCGAAGCATCCAAATCGCCCACTCGCAGCATGGTGTGTAAAAGTCTCATTACATATCTCCTTCAGCCATAACAGTTTTAGCAAAAAAAACCCCAGCACAAAGACTGGGGTTTAGCGTAGCAATGTATAACACTGACTACAGCATTTCGTTGCAGCCTAGCGTTATAGCAACTTACGCCCTTTAGTCGCCGCAATGCGCAAACGCAACGCGTTGAGCTTAATAAAGCCTGCCGCATCCGCTTGGTCGTATGCACCAGCGTCATCTTCAAAGGTTGCAATCGCTGCATCAAAGAGTGAATCGTCTGATTTACGGCCAATAAGTACGATATTGCCTTTATAGAGTTTCAAACGTACCACACCGTTGACGTTCTCTTGCGATGCATCAATCATTTGCTGCAACATCGCACGCTCTGGGCTCCACCAGTAGCCGTTGTAGATCAACTCAGCGTACTTAGGCATCAAGCTGTCTTTAAGGTGTGCTACTTCACGATCCAGCGTGATTGACTCAATCGCGCGGTGGGCTTTAAGCATAATGGTGCCGCCTGGGGTTTCGTAGCAACCACGTGCTTTCATACCCACATAACGGTTCTCAACGATATCAATACGGCCAATACCGTGCTCACCACCAATGCGGTTCAGCTCAGCCAATACTGTAGCCGGTGACATATCCACGCCATCAATCGCGGTGATATCACCTTTGCGGTACGTCAGCTCGATGTACTGTGGCGTGTTCGATGCTTCTTCAAGCGACTTAGTCCAGCGCCACATATCTTCTTCGTGCTCAGCCCAGGTATCTTCCAACACCCCGCCTTCATAAGAAATGTGCAACAAGTTGGCATCCATTGAGTAAGGAGACTTCTTGTTACCGTGACGCTCAATTTCAATATTGTGCTTCGCTGCATAATCCATCAGCTTTTCACGCGATAACAAATCCCACTCACGCCACGGCGCAATCACTTTTACGCCGGGCTTAAGGGCATAAGCACCCAGCTCAAAACGCACTTGGTCATTACCTTTACCGGTTGCACCGTGCGAAATCGCATCAGCGCCGGTTTCATTGGCAATCTCAATTAAACGCTTAGCGATTAACGGACGTGCAATTGAAGTACCGAGTAAGTACTCGCCTTCGTAAATCGTGTTCGCACGGAACATGGGGAAGACAAAGTCACGAACAAACTCTTCGCGCAGATCGTCAATGTAGATTTCTTTAACACCTAAAGCTTGTGCTTTTGCACGTGCTGGCTCGACTTCTTCACCCTGACCTAAATCAGCGGTAAAAGTAACAACCTCACAGTTGTACGTATCTTGCAGCCATTTAAGAATGACCGAAGTGTCCAAGCCACCGGAATAGGCGAGAACCACCTTCTTGACGTCTGACATGCCTTCAACTCCACGAGAATTATGCGATAAAGGCGCTATTCTACTGCTCGCAGGCAATAATTTATAGTGCCAACAGCTGTTACAGCACAATATTCACCTTAGATAACGCGCAAATAAACAAAAGCCCAGAACAGACCTGTTGTATCTGCGCGCGATGTTCAAACAGCACACAAGCAACGTGCTATAACTGCTTAGGCTTTTTTCATAAACTCAGATTTGAGCATGATTTTTTGCCCATCAACACGGCAATCAAGGTCATGATCGCCATCAACAATTTTGATGTTGGTCACTCGAGTGCCCATTTTAATCACTGTTGAGCTGCCTTTAACTTTTAAATCTTTGATCAAGACGACCGTATCACCGTCAGCCAGCGGTGTACCGTGGGCATCGCGCACCACTTTTACGTCGCTTTCATCAGTCTCAACTGAACCATCCATGGGCCACTCATGGCCACAAGTGGCGCATACATAATTCTCACGATCAGGATAAGTAATTTCTTCCTGACAAGCAGGGCATGCTGGAAATTCGGACATGCAATGGCTTCCTTCTAAAATAATAACGGGGGCTAAGAATAGCGAACCCGCCCCATTAAGGCTAATAAGTGGGTGATTGCTACTGTTCACTGCTGTTTTAACGCTGTTCTATACCGCTACCGACAATCCATGCCAGCGCCGCGTCTGCAGCGCCAGCTCTTGGATTTAATGACGCTTACGGCGCACTTCTATCACATTGGGTAATTGTGAAATACGCCCCAGTAAACGCCCCAGCTCATCTAAACCCGGCACCTCAACGGTTAAGCTCATGGTGGCAATATTATCGTCCTTCACCGCACTGGTGTTGAGCGCGACAATATTCATTTTCTCATTGAGCAATACAGCTGAAATATCGCTGAGCAAGCCGGGACGATCATAGGCACGCACCAACACATCCACCGGGTAGGTTTTAACCGGTTCAGCGCCCCACCCCACTTGAATCATTCGCTCCGGTTCACGGCGACTGAGTTGCAAGGCCGCTGGGCAATCTTGCCGATGGATAGTCACCCCACGCCCCATGGTGATGTAACCAACAATCGGCTCGCCCGGTACTGGCTGACAACAACCGGCCATTTGCGTCAATAAATTACCGACGCCATGGATACGTATTTCATCGCGACTGGGCGAATGCTGGGCAGGTTTGCGTGGAATTAAATCAACATATTGCGTACCGCGCTCATGAGGCTCAAGCAGCTGCTGCGCCAAACCAACGGCATGCGCTAGACGTACATCACCAGCACCTAAAGCAGCAAACAAATCCTCGCTGGTTTTTAAATTACACCGCTCAGCCAGCTTTTCAAAACTCACAGAGCCGATGGCTAAACGGGCCATTTCCCGTTCCAGCATCTGCTTGCCTGCGGCGACGTTTTGATCACGCGCTTGCAACTTAAACCAGTGCACCACTTTAGCCCGTGCTCGGGTAGTGGTGATATAGCCTAAATTGGTATTGAGCCAATCACGACTGGGCGCACCGTTTTTACCGGTAATCACCTCAACTTGCTCACCGGTTTTCAGGCTGTAATTGAGCGGCACAATGCGCCCATTGACCTTAGCGCCGCGGCAGTTATGACCAATTTCCGTGTGCACTCGATAGGCAAAATCCAGCGGTGTTGAACCTTTAGGTAAATCAATCGCATGGCCATCGGGCGTAAACACATAGACACGGTCAGGCTCAATATCAACGCGGATCTGTTCACCCAAACCACCGATATCACCCAGTTCTTCGTGCCACTCGAGCACTTGGCGCAACCAAGCGATTTTCTCTTCATAATGATCAGACGGCGCGTTGGCATCAGTGCCTTTATAACGCCAATGCGCACATACCCCAAGCTCAGCTTCTTCATGCATTTCGTGAGTACGAATTTGCACTTCTAACACTTTACCTTCAGGACCAATAACCGCTGTGTGCAATGAGCGATAACCATTTTCTTTAGGGTTGGCTATATAGTCATCAAATTCGCGGGCAATATGGCGCCAGCGCGTATGCACAATGCCCAACGCGGTATAGCAATCACGCACCTGCGGTACCAGAATACGCACCGCACGCACATCATAAATCTCACTAAACTGCAGACCTTTTTTCTGCATTTTGCGCCAGATTGAGTAGATATGCTTCACTCGGCCACTGACATCCGCTTCGATATGCGCCTCAGTGAGCTCATCACGCAGCTCCTGTACTACGCGGCGAATGAACTGTTCACGATCAATGCGCCGCTCATGCAGCAAACCGGCGATGTGCATGTACTGCTCAGTTTCCAAGTAACGGAAAGATAAATCTTCCAGCTCCCACTTGATATGACCAATACCTAAGCGATGCGCCAGCGGTGCATAAATATCAAAGACTTCACGCGCAACACGATAACGTTTGTGTTCGGGCGCATTTTTTACTGCACGAATCGCACAGGTACGTTCTGCTAATTTGATTAACGCCACGCGCACATCGTCGACCATCGCCACCAACATACGGCGCAGATTGTCCACCTGAGCTTGTGCGTTAAGCACCACACTGTCGCGTGGATTAATACTGGCGCTGATCGCGGCCATGCGCAGCACACCATCAATCAGCTTGCTCACCGTTGCCCCAAAAGCACGTTCAATATCAGCTAAGGGCGCTTTGCCTTCACGAACGGTGCGGTACAAAACAGCCGCCACCAAGGTTTCTTGATCGAGCTTTAAATCCACTAAGATTTGGGCAATTTCTAAACCAATCTGCAGGCTCGAAGACCCTACCGCCCAAATATTATGAGCGGCGAGCGCTTTCAGCTCAGCATCACGGGCAAACTCACATGCAGCCAGCAGAACTTGGGCGTCCAGCGTCGGTGCGACTGCAATAATCTGCTCAACCCAACTGGGCAAATCAATACTGCCATCGGCATGAATGGGCTGCTCTGTTCTGACTTGTACCATTATCAATCCTTCGAGTCTAAGACTCTCTGAGCACAATAATTGGCTAAAACGGCTTAGCCTTTTACAAATAACGCCATGGCTTCAGTGTGTCCAGTTTGCGCAAACATATCCAACACACAGGCTTTTTCTAAGCGATAACCACGCGCAATCAAAACAGCGGCATCGCGTGCCAAAGTAGCAGGATTGCACGACACATAGACAATGCGCGGCACTTTAAGCTTCGCTAAATCAGCAACCACGGCCTGCGCACCTTCTCGCGGCGGATCCAGTAACGCCGCATTAAAGCCCTGACGCGACCACACTTCGCTGCGCATCGATGCCGATAAATCGCAGTGGTAAAACTCTACATTACCCAATTGATTGGCTCGCGCATTATCACGCGCACGTGCCAACATGGTGGCTACACCTTCCACAGCAACAACCTGCTGTGTGTGCTGCGCTAGCGGTAAAGCAAAGTTGCCCAGACCGCAAAACAGATCCAGCACACGATCTTCAGCTTGAGGTGCAAGCCATTCCAGCGCTTGCGCAATCATCGCCTCATTCATCTGCGCATTGACCTGCACAAAGTCGCCAGGCTGATACGCAATATCCAAGCCGAACTGCGGCACAGCATAACTGAGCGTTTGCCCCGCTTGATCAGGCTGCGGCTCGCCCACACCTTGCAGCCACAACTGCACTTTATATTCAGCACAGTAGGCGCGTAATTGCTCGAGGTCATCAAGGTGTAAGGCTTGGGTATGACGCAGCAGCAACGCATGACTACGGCCACTGAAGAGTTCAATATGGCCCAAGGCTTGCGGCTGCTTAAAGCCATTCAACAAAGCCGATAAACCGGCAAACACAGGCTGTAACTCTGCCACTAAAATCACGCACTCAGCCACTTCAACAATGGCGGTACTGGCTAAGCCTCGAAAACCCACCTGCACATGCTTGTGCTTAACGTCATAACGCACTGCCACACGGGTGCGGCGGCGATAGGCAAACGCAGGCCCGACCAGCGGCTCAGCCCATGTCTGCGCAGTAACGCCCTCACGGCTGAGTTGCTCAACTAGATTGGCATGTTTGAGTTCAATTTGTTGAGCATGACTGATGTGCTGCAAGGTGCAACCACCACACTGTCCTGCCCATTGGCACTGCGGTGTAATACGCGCGGCACTGCTGCTGTGTAGCGCCACCACTTGCGCCTCTACCACTTTGCTGCGTGCTGACAACACCTGCACCTGCACCTGCTCATCCGGCAAAGCACCACTGACAAACCAGGTACGTCCATCCAAAAATGCAATGCCGCGACCATCGTGGGACAAACGCTCGATATTCAGCATTTGCTTTTTACCCACTGGCAAGCTGTTGCGCTCTCCACCTGCGGGTTGAAAACGTAAACTTTTTGCAGCTTTGGGACGACTCATGTCAAATCCGCCGTGTAAATCCCGCTGGATAAATAACGATCACCACGGTCACACACAATCGCGACCAACACCGAGTTTTCTACGGTTTGTGCAATCTGTAACATAGCGGCTACTGAGCCACCGGATGACACACCACAGAAAATGCCCTCTTCGCGAGCTAAACGGCGCATGCACGCTTCGGCTTCCTGCTGCCCCATATCAACCACTTGATCGACACGACTGGCATCAAAAATACTCGGCAGATAGGCTTCTGGCCAACGGCGAATCCCAGGAATAGTTGCACCTTCAGTTGGCTGCAAACCAATAATTTGCACATTAGGGTTTTGCTCTTTCAGGTAACGCGATACGCCCATAATAGTGCCTGTGGTGCCCATCGAACTGATAAAGTGCGTGACCTGACCTTGGGTTTGCTGCCAGATTTCTGGGCCCGTGCTGTTGTAGTGGGCAACCGGATTGTCTTGGTTAGAAAACTGATCCAGCACAATACCTTTACCTTGCTCTTGCATCTCAAGTGCTAAGTCACGTGCGGTCTCCATCGAATCCACTAAAATCAGCTCAGCACCATAAGCCGCCATGGCAGCTTTACGTTCAGCGGTGGAGTTGTCCGGCATAATCAGCAACATTCGGTAGCCTTTAATCGCTGCCGCCATCGCTAAAGCAATCCCGGTATTGCCGGAGGTGGCTTCAATCAAGGCATCACCGGGCTTAATCCGCCCGCTGCGCTCGGCACGCTCAATCATCGACAGCGCTGGACGGTCTTTCACCGAGCCTGCAGGGTTATTGCCTTCCAGCTTCACCAGTAAAGTATTGGTACCACCGGCGCCCAAACGTTGTAAGCGAATCAGTGGCGTGTTGCCGATGCAGTCGGCCAGCGTAGGATAATTAACGGTCATAATAATAAGCAGCAGCATCAAAATTGAAAGGCGACTATGATAGCCCCAAATGCAACGAGTCCATAACTTAGGATTGCATCAACATATAACCTAATCGTCTAAATTGTCGAAATAGTATGTACGTTCGGCTGGCACAGCTCGGAGAATCACCGCGTGTTGACTAAGCTTCATATTAAAGGGCGCGTACTCTTACTGACGCTCTTGCCCTCGGCTATTTTTGCCATTGTGCTGGGCAGCTGGTTTGGCTATTCACAAATCAATGATGCCCAGCAGCAACTCTTGCGCCGTGGCGAGTTAATTCTCAATCAAGTTGCACTGTTAAGCCTGGCGCCCATGCAGTCTAAAGATGTGCCGCACTTAATGCGTATCGCGCAAGACACCATTGATCTCAATGATGTGCGCTCAATCCGTTTTACCGCGGCCGATGGCACAGTACTGCTGCACAGTGGGCCGTCGATGTCTAAAGCATTGACCACCACGCCTTTACAATTGACCGTGCACAGCCATGAATCCATATCGCAACTGAGCCAGCCGGTGTGCCGCAATCCCAATATCCCAGTGGAACCCGAACAACTGAGCAACCCAGATTTAGAACCCATCGGCTGGGTCAGTTTAGAAATGTCGCACCACGCCACTCTGCTCGATAGTTACCGCACAGTATTTTTTATCAGCCTGCTCATTATGCTGGGCTTGTCAGCTACGGCTTTATTGGCATTACGCCTCAGTCGCGCCATTCACGCGCCGCTTGAGCAAATCAAAAAAGGCGTCGCCAGCATCCGTGACGGTCACCTCAGCACGCGCCTGGAATCCATGGGCAGTCAAGAACTGGAAGAACTGGCTGATGATATCAACCAAATGGCGCAAGCCTTGCAACACGCGCAAGAAGGTTTGCAAGGCAACATTGACCAAGCCTTAGCCGATGCTCAACACAACTTAGAAACCATTGAAATTCAAAACGTGGAACTGGATTTTGCCCGCAAAGAAGCGGTTGAAGCCAGCCGCATTAAATCCGAATTTCTCGCCAATATGAGTCATGAAATCCGCACACCATTAAACGGTATTATTGGTTTTACCCAGCTGCTGAAAAAAACCGATCTCACCGCGCGGCAAAAAGACTACCTCAACACCATTATCGATTCCTCTGAGAACCTGCTCAATATCATTAATGAAACACTGGATTTCTCAAAAATCGAAGCCGGTAAACTGATTCTCAATCATGCACCTTTTTATGTGCGTGATTTGATTCAAGACACCCTCACGCTGCTAGCTCCGGCTGCGCATCAAAAACAATTAGAACTGATCAACTTGGTTTATAGCGATACACCGCAAACACTGATTGGCGATGTGCAACATCTCAAGCAAATTTTGACCAACCTGATCGGTAACGCGATTAAGTTTACTCGCGAAGGCAATGTGGTGATTCGCACCATGCTCGAAGAGGATGATGATGAGTACGCAAAAATCCGTTTTAGCATTCAAGACACCGGTATCGGTGTGCACGATGATGAACAAGCGCTGGTGTTTCAAGCCTTTAGCCAAGCGGATCACTCCTTAACCCGCGAGACGGGCGGCACGGGCTTAGGCTTAGCGATTTCTAAGCGTTTGGTTGAACATATGGACGGTGAGATTGGGGTCAACAGCATTCCTGATCAGGGCTCTGAGTTTTGGTTTAGCGTGCGTTTAGCTAAAACGGCTAACAGTGACAGCCTCGAAACACCCCACACAGTGTTCGAATACAGCGCGCTTCTTTACGAGCCGCATCCACTGGCGCAGCAATCCATAACTCATCAACTCAATGATTGCGGCGTACAGGTCGAGCATACCAATCACTTTGAAACTATTGTTGAACAAGCGCGCCAAGCTCAAGAAAACAATAACGCTTATGATCTAGTGGTGCTTAGTATCAGCACAGCGCAGCATCAGCTTGCCCCACTCAAGCACATATTGAACGCGCTACAGCAACTCAAGTGCAAAATCCTCTTGGTCTCTAGCACCCGTGACTTCACCCTTTTCCAAGATAATCTGGGTCGTCCGTTTTGTGAACACATGCTCAGCAAGCCTGTGTGCCATCGCCGTTTAAAACATAGCATTGCCACACTGCTGCACACACGCACGCTTGCACCCTCACCCACGCCAATACCCTCTGCAATAGAACCCGCACGACTGGGGCCAACGACGCTAAACGCCCTCTGTGTGGATGATAACCCAGCCAACTTATTGCTGATTAAAACACTGCTCAGCGATATGGGTTTACAGGTCAGTGTGGCTGAAAATGGCTATACGGCGCTGACGCTGTTTCAACAACAACGCTTTGCTATTGTGTTTATGGATATTCAAATGCCGGTGATGAGCGGCCAAGAGTGCGCCGAAGCCATACGCGAATGGGAGCATCAGCAACAGCGCAGTGCCACGCCTATTATTGCGGTCACCGCGCATGTCATGCCGCATGAAGCCAGCCTATTTATGCAGTCGGGTATTAATGATTGCCTCAGCAAACCCATCAGCGAGCACTCTTTAGCGCAGGCGATTGCTAAGTGGATCGGGGTCTTAGTTAACACGCAAGACACCTTAGTACGCACCCAAGACAACTCAGTTGCCCACCAACAACTTGCCGTACTCGATCAGCACGAAGGTCGTAGTTTATCGAACGGCAAAGAGTCGCTGGCCAATGAGTTATTGCAATTGCTGCTTGACTCACTGCCCGGTGATCGCGCTTTTATACAGCAGGCGCGCTCACGCAATGATCGCAACGCATTACTCGAGCGCATTCATCGCATGCATGGCGCGGCGCAATATTGTGGTGTGCCGCAGTTACGTGCGATTTGTAAAACCTGTGAAACGCTGATTAAAAGCAACAGCGAGCAAATTGAACCCGCTCTCGATGAACTCGACAGCGCTATCGAACGCCTTCTGCTCGCATTACAGGCGCATATTCATCCGCACAGTGACTAAGCAGCGTTCTTTACAAAGCTAAATCAGCTTGTGCGTGATCGACAGTTGGTAGACGCCAATCAATCGGCGTTTGCCCCGTGCGCTGTAAAAATTTATTGCATTGGCTGAAGTGTCCATTGCCTAAAAAGCCACGGTAAGCCGACAACGGCGACGGATGCACTGAGCTCAGCAATAAGTGCTTAGTGCTATCGATACGCTCACTTTTACTGCGGGCATGTGCACCCCAGAGCAAAAACACCACGGGTTTGGCCTGCTCACTGACACAATCAATAATGCGATCGGTAAAGCGCTGCCAACCGGCTTTCGCATGCGAGCCTGCTTGCGCACGCTCAACAGTTAAAGTGGTATTGAGCAACAACACACCCTGCTGCGCCCAACTGTCTAAGCAGCCATGTGTTGGGATCGTAATATTTAAATCACGCTGTAATTCTTTATAAATATTTAATAATGAAGGCGGTACAGCAATACCTTCGGGCACAGAAAAACTTAAACCATGCGCCTGCCCTGGCCCGTGATAAGGGTCTTGCCCTAAAATCACAACCTTGACTTGAGGCAGCGGTGTGAGGTTTAACGCATTAAAGATTAAAGGCCCCGGCGGATAGATTTCTTTACCTTGCAACTTCTGCTCGCGCAAGAAATCAGAGAGTTGTTGCATATACGGCTGTTCAAACTCAGCAGATAAGGCATCCTTCCAACTCTTTTCAAGTTTAATACGGTTATACTGCGTCATGATTTCAACCTGCGATAAAAAAGCAGCACCCTAGGAAAGCCAGGATAACTTGTCAATGAGTGACACCCATTCAACACCCCGCTCAGTGCAAAACAGCTTGCACTTTTCATTACTGAGCGCCTTTTTAAAAGGCACAGTGAAAATTCCGCAAATGCCGGAAAATGCGTTGCGTATCCGCAGTTTACTCAGAGATCCGCACGTATCCATTGAACACCTCAGCCGCGTGATCAACAGTGATCCACCCTTGGCGGCCTACTTAATGCAATTTGCTGACAGCCCACTACTTAAAAGCGCGCGTCCCTGTCGCACATTAAATGATGTGTTGATGCGCTTGGGCACCAATAAGCTGAATAACTTAGTCCTGACCTTTTCTGCGCGCAATATTTTCATCAGTAAAGAGTTGCCCCTGCAAAAAGTATTTCGCGCACGCTGGAACGCCTCGTTAACCCGTGCAGCATGGTGCGCCTGTTTATCACCGCTGATCAAAGGTCTGAGTGCCGACGACGCACTGCTGGGCGGTTTGTTTCAAGATATTGGCAGTTTGCCGTTACTGGCTGAACTGGAAAACTGGCCACAGATCTCACGTGAAAATGAAGACTTAAACGACTTGTGTGAGCAACTGTCAGCGCAGGTTGGCACTGTGTTATTAACTACATGGAAGCAGCCTGCATTTATCGTCGACTGCGCACGCCACCGCAACACTGTGGGCTACATTGGCAAGATCGATAACGTTGATTTAACCATAGAGCAGAACGCTCCCCAACTGTTTGAATTGGTACAAATCTGTGAAGCGCTACAAAACCCGCTTAAACATCAGCAACTGGCCGAGTTGCCTCTAGCACAACAACTGTTTGACGACCTTGATCTAGATGGCATACGACAACGTTTTAAAGATCAAGTTAATGTGTGGATGTTATTGCTTGGGGTCAAAAATCGTATTACCTAATAGTCCTACAATTATAGATAGGATAATACCTTGCAAATACAGTACTCTAGGTCGGCAGTTGCTGCACAGCCGTCTTTTATTTAATTCTTTGCGCTCCATGATAAGGAGATCCTTGTGATTCGAATACTTACTGCTCTGACCCTTTGGGTTGGAATGACCGTTTCAGCATTAGCCGCTGATCCTATTTTGATTGGTTTAAACTACCCACGCACGGGTCACTATAAAGAAGAAGGCTTAGCACAAATGCGTGCAGCTTTATTAGCCATTGACGAAATCAATAGCCAAGGCGGCGTGCTCGGTCGCGAACTCAGCCTCATCAGTCGTGATACAGCGTCACGCCCTGCAAAAGCAGAACGTAACGTTGATAAGATGATTGAAGACGGTGCGGTCATGCTCTTCGGTAGCGTGTCCAGCGCGGTGGCCATTACCGCTAGCGCACGTGCCAAACAACTCAACACCTTGTACTTTGCCACTATCGGTTACTCAAACGACGTCACCGGTAAAAACGGTCACCGCAATGTGTTCCGTGAAAGCAGCAGTGCCACCATGACCGGTCGCGCGCTGGGCAAATACCTCTCAGAAAAACACCCCAACAAAAAGTATTTCTATATCACCGCAGATTACACTTGGGGACACAGCTCCGAGCAAGCCTTGCGGGAAAACACCGGCACGAATGACACCAATGCTCACAAAGGCGTACTGCTGCCCTTCCCAACGGCCAAGCAATCGGATTACAACGCGGCCCTTGAGCAAGCGAAGGCCAGCGGTGCTGATATTGTTGCCTTCGTACTATACGGTCATGATTTAGTCCGTGCCATGCGCACCGCCGACAGCATGGGCATGACCAAAGAAGTACAAATTATTGCCCCCAATCTGACCCAGTCAGTAATTGAACAAGCAGGCCCGGCCGTCATGGCCGGCGTAATCGGTACTGAACATTGGTTATGGCGCGCACCTGAGCTGGAAGAATCAAAAGCTGGCATGGCCTTTGTTGAAAACTTCAATAAAGCCTACGGTTTATATCCGCCCAGCGCAGCAGCCTCAGCCTACACTGTGGTTAGACAATGGGCCGAAGCTGTTAACCGCAGCAACAGCTATGAAACGCAAGCTGTCATCAAGTCTCTCGAAGACTTTAAATACACTCTATTGAAAGATGCAGCCCAATGGCGCGCATTCGATCACCAGAACGTGCAAACCGTGTATGTGGTGCAAGCCAATGAGCGCAACACCGTTATTGCTCACCCATCACGTCAAGACTACTTAAAGATTCTTGAGCGTGTTGAAGGCAGCCAAACGGCAATTACTTTAGAGCAATGGCAAGCAGACCGTGCAAAGGCCGGACAACCTAACACCTTAAGATAAGGTGATAGCTGGCTGTCCTTAGCCCATTAAAAAACCGCGCTCATAGGCGCGGTTTTTTAATGGTGCAATACTTAAAACGTACTGGGTGCCCAGCGGCATTACTGGCGTGCAAGACGCTGATTGGTCACCGGCTGTAAGTGCGTACTGCGCCACGGGTTAATATCTAAACCGCCACGGCGCACATAGCGTGCTGAAACACTTAAAAACTCTGGCTGCAGACAACGCTGTAAATCTAAAAAAATCCGCTCAACGCACTGCTCATGAAAATCCTGATGCTGACGAAAGCTGATCAAATACTTCAGCAGACTCGCATGCTCTAAAACCAATCCACGGTAATGCACTTGCAGCGTGCCCCAATCAGGCTGACCCGTTACTGGGCAATTTGACTTTAACAGATGACTGTAAAGCTGCTCCTCAACCACTTCAGTACCGCATACAAGCTGCTCAATGCTGGGCTGCTGATACCGATCAACCACCACATCTAAATCATCCAGACACAACCCCTGCGGCGGCTGCAATCCTTCTGCTGTCACCTCTTGCAAGGTTTTCAGCGCTACCTGCACGGGCGCTTGCGCCACTTGTGATAAGTCAGTCGCCAGCACAGCCTGCACTTCGGCAAAAGTTGGATAAATACTTTGATTAAAGGAGTTGAGGTACAACTTAAAAGATTTGGACTCGATGATATAAGCCGAATCAGCAGGAACCACAAATTGTGCAATCGCCACCACAGGCTTACCCGA
>CANRHT010000001.1 GCA_947630465.1 uncultured Pseudomonadaceae bacterium | reverse complement strand
ACACATTATCCTGCAGGTCGATATAACGTACAAGTGGGCTGTTGCTCTTGTGTAAGTTCTTTTTGATCTAAGGCTAGATGGAGCTAGGCAAATGAACAAAAAGTGTCACCTTTACGAGCGGTCTGTGACGATATGACGCGCATTGTAAATAAAGGCACAGTGTCATTGTTTATCGGATAAAGATGCTGAGATAACGCTATGATTAATGATATTCTAACACTGAAAATTAAACCGACGCGCTGCAAGACCGCGGCTAAGGAAGAACTGCATGCTCAATAAAATATCTCTTAAAGCGCGCCTGATGCTTCTCACAGGCATTGCTTTTATACTTTTTGTACTTGTTGGTGTAGTAGGGCTGACAGGGATTAACACGCTTAATAAAGAGTTAGAACATATCTACAAAGAACGTATGGTACCGATGAAAACACTCGATGATGTGTTTGCTGGTATGACGCGCTCACGTACTGAATTGCTGTTAGCGCTGCAGCATGAGCCAAACTCTGAATTTTTAGATATGCATAACCACCCGGTTGCCCAGCACACTGATGTTATTTTGATGGTGCAAGAGGAGAATCGTAAAGCGTGGATGCAGCTTGATGGTCAGAAGTTTACGCCAGAAAATAAGCGTTTGGTTGATAGCCTAAAAGCAGCGGCTGATGAGTTGCGTATTGAGGGTATTAACAGTTCGGTGCAAGCGTTAAATAATGGCAATTACTACCGTGCCAACGAAATTATTTTGACTAAAATTAATCCAGCATTGACTGATATTCGTGCGGTGATGGGGCAGTTAAGTGAAAGCTTGATGGCTGAAGCACTGAATGAGTTTGTTGAGGGCGAGTTGCGGTATAAGCAAACTGTTAAGTTGTTTATTTTCGTGATGGTGCTGGGTGGTGCTTTAATTATTCTGTTGGCGATGCGTGTGATTTCCAGTATCCAAAATGCAGTTGACCTCTTGCGTGATGCCTCAGAAAAACTGGCTTCAGGTGATACAACAGTACGGGTTAACTACGCGAGCAATGACGAACTGCGAGCAATTGCTGTCGGCTTTAACAATATGAGTGAGCGTTTCCAAACAGCGTTGCATGATGTGGATCGCTCTTCTGAGCAATTGGCTGCAGCCAGTGAGGAGACTTCAGTTGTCACCGTTAATACCAGCGAAAGCATGCGCAAGCAGCAGAGTGAGATTTCCCAGGTCGCTACGGCGATGAATGAAATGCATGCAACCGCCAGTGAAGTGGCGCGTAGTGCGAGCTTGGCTGCAGATGCTGCACACCATGCTGATGAAGAAGCGATTGTGGGGCGTGATGTATCACTGCAAACCATCGATGCCATTGAGAGCTTAGCCTCAGCGGTGGAGCATGCAACTGGTGTGATTGAGTCCTTAGCTAAAGACAGTGAGGAAATTGGTAGCGTACTTGACGTGATTCGCAGTATTGCTGAGCAAACCAACTTGCTGGCGCTGAACGCTGCAATTGAAGCGGCACGTGCCGGTGAGGCAGGACGAGGCTTTGCGGTTGTTGCTGATGAAGTACGCACCCTAGCTTCGCGCACACAGAAGTCAACGCAAGAGATCAACGATATGGTTGAGCGCTTGCAGCGTGGTGCATCGCAAGCAGTGGATGCCATGGAAACTGGACGTACACAGGCACGAGCCGGTGTTGAGCAGACCTTAAAAACCACAGCGTGCTTGGAATCCATTGTTAAAGCCATTAGCACTATTAACGATATGAACGTACAAATTGCCAGCGCTGCAGAAGAGCAGAGTGCTGTCAGTGAGGAAATCACCCGTTCTGTTGTAGCGATCAATGACTTAACCAATGAGACCACCGATGGTGCATTGCAGACCACTGAGGCGAGTCAAGAAGTAGCGCGCTTAGCCAATGCTCTGCAAGATCTACTGAGCCACTTCAAGACCTAGGTTTTTCTGTAGGCTGTTGCTTGAGCTGAACAACCCTGAGCGCTGCTAATCCATGCAGTTCTCGGGGTTTTTTTATTTTTACGCCATGAATATCCAGTGGTTTCTCATTTGCTAGGGCTAATGCGTTGTTTTTATTGAGACAATAGTCGGAATCTAGACCAAGGTCTGCTATTTGTTTGCGCAGTAATCTTTACATTAGCAACCCATGTATTGAGTGCGGAGCAATGTGTTGCGCTGTACTGAATATAATCTCTTGCACTATGGATAGTGCTTCGCAGCATCTTAAGGGCTTCGGCGGTTATTGAACCCGTCTTAAGCTCTAAAGCTAGAGATAACGATCATGAAAATCACAATAAATGTAAATGTTCAATTCGCAGCCTAGTGCTGGGTTGCTTGAGTCCTGCATGTAAGTGATAACAATAAAATATGCTCACTGGGCAACACTGGTTGAGTAGGAGAATTAAAATGCAAGATACAGTTGTTGATAAGGTGTTAAAACACCCCAAATATGCGGAGTTGGTCCAGCGCCGTACTAAAGTTAGTATGTCGTTCTTTGTCGTCGCATTAGTGATCTACTCAGGCTTTATTCTGACGCTCGCGTATATGCCAGACGTGTTCGCACAGCCTATCGGTGAAGGCTGGACGATGAGTGTGGGTGTGCTTACTGGGATTTTAGTGGTATTTAGTGCAGTCATTATGATTGCGCTGTACACCTACTTCTCGAATAAAATCTTCGATCCTTTGTTAGAAGCGATTATGAGGGACGTGGAATGAAAAAGTTTCTTTTAAGCACTGCGCTTTTATCATTGTTTGCTCAGCCTGCATTTGCGGCAACGGGTCAAGCTAATACCTCTGCGATTGTCATGTTTCTATTGTTTATCGCTGGAACCATGGTGATTACTTGGTGGGCTGCGCGTAAAACGCAAACCACGTCTGACTTCTATACCGCTGGTGGTGGTATTTCCGGTTTCCAGAACGGTCTAGCCATTGCCGGTGACTATATTTCCGCAGCATCCTTCCTTGGTATCGCCGGTATGGTGTATGTCAGTGGTTTTGACGGCATCATTTATGCGATTGGCTTCTTGTTCGGTTGGCCGGTAGTGATGTTCTTGGTTGCTGAGCGTTTACGTAACTTGGGTCGTTTTAACTTTGCTGACGTAACTGCGTTCCGCTTAGAGCAAACACCAATGCGTGTACTGGCTGCCAGTGCTTCACTGTTAATTATTGCGCTGTACCTGATTGCACAAATGGTAGGTGCGGGTAAATTAATCGTGCTGCTGTTTGGTCTTGAGTACAAAATCTCAGTGATCATTATCGGTGCCTTAATGATGATCTATGTGTTCTTCGGCGGTATGACCGCGACCACATGGGTACAAATCATTAAAGCCGTACTGATGCTAGCGGGTGGTACCTTGTTAGCGGCCTTAGTATTAATGGCCTTTAACTGGAACCCAGATGCATTGTTGGCTGAAGCTGTAAGCGTTCACCCGTCCGGTGAAAGTTTAGTGGCTCCGGGCGCACTAGTCAGTGGTAACCCACTCAACGCACTGTCACTTGGTTTGGCTCTAGCGTTTGGTACTGCAGGTCTGCCGCACATTCTGATGCGCTTCTTTACCGTATCAAGTGCGAAAGAAGCACGTAAGTCTGTGATCTGGGCCAGTAGCTTTATCGGTTACTTCTACCTGTTAACCTTTATTATTGGTTTCGGTGCGGTTGCTCTGCTTGTTCGTCACCCCGAGTTCTACAACGGTCTACTTGGCGATAACAGCAACATGTTGACCGCGTTGATTGGTGGTACCAACATGGCGGCAGTACACCTGTCGAATGCTGTGGGTGGTAGCTTGCTGTTAGGCTTTATGGCTGCAGTAACTTTCGCAACCATCGTTGCGGTAGTTGCGGGTCTGGCTCTTGCAGGTGCTGCGGCAATTGCTCACGACTTGTACGCCAACGTGATTGCACGTGGACGTTCAACTGAAAAGCAAGAAATGAAAATCTCTAAGATCTCTATTCTTGTATTAGGTGTCTTGGCGGTACTGCTGGGTATTGTCTTTGAAGATCAAAACGTTGCCTTCATGGTGGGTCTGGCCTTTGCTATCGCAGCTAGTGCTAACTTCCCAGTGTTGGTGCTGTCGGTCTCATGGCGCGGATGTACCACTCGCGGTGCAACCATCGGTGGTTTCTTAGGCTTAATCTTTGCAACACTATGGGTTGTTCTGAGTAAGACCGTTTGGGTTGATGTGTTCGGTAATGCTGAACCAATCACTCCGTTCTCGAACCCAGGTATCTTCTCGATCCCATTAGCGTTCTTGGCGATTTGGTTCTTCTCTGTAACCGATAAGAGTGCACGTGCTGTTAAAGAGCGTGATGCATTTACTGCACTGACTGTACGTAGTCAGACAGGTATCGGTCGCTCAGGTGCACAAGACCACTAAGATGTAACATATGGCGGTTAACATTAACGTCATGCTAAAAATACCCCGACTGGTTCGGGGTATTTTTTTGTCTGCTGTTTATGTGATGTGGGTTTGCTGGTGTAGCAGATGCAGTGATGAGTCTTATTTTTCAGCTAATCATAATGATAATGATTCCCATTAGCTTGTTGTTCTGATAAATTTAGCTCCACTTAAAACATCACTTAAATCACTACTTAAAGAGTATTAAGGAATATCATGAAGAAATTAATTCAAGGTGCTGTATTAGCGGCAAGTGTTGCGTTTGCAGGTGTGGCAATGGCTGATGATGAGCGTCCTGATCACTTTCAAGGCTTGGCTGCTCCAGATTTAAAAACAGCAGTCGCTAACTTTTCTGAGTACAACACGCGCTTAGAAAAAGTACTCAGCGGTGAGCTGACTGATGCAGATTTAGGTACTGTGCATGAGCTGACCTACACTTTGGAAAATGCTTTAGAAAAAATCAATATTGATTTAGAAGAGCTGGCAGAGACACTAGAAAAAGTTCACGTGGCTTCAGAAACCTTCAATCGTGATGCGCTTAAAGAAGCAGCGCCGGCTTACTTAGAAGCAGCACGTACTGTTATTAAGTGATTTATCCACCTCCGTCTAGGTCTTGTACGACATAAGGCGGAGGTTCTTTGCTAGAAGCTTGTTTGAATATCGGTATACTTAGCAGCCTAAGCATTTGCTAGGAGACCGCGCCATAATGTATGAACAGCACCGCTTTGGAATGCAGATTGCACATTTATCCCGTGCATGGCGTGCAGAGCTTGATCGACGCTTAGCTGGACTCGGTTTGTCACAAGCACGTTGGCTGGTATTACTGCATTTAGCTCGCACCACACAGAAGCCCACGCAAGGTGAGCTGGCAAACAGCGTCGGTGTTGAAAATCCAACTTTAGCGCGTTTACTGGATGGGTTAGAGGCGCAACAATTGATTGAGCGTCAGATTGATCCAGGTGATCGTCGCATTAAAAAAATAGCTTTAACCACTCCCGCCTTTGCCCTGATTGATAAAATTGAAGCCATTGCCACATCGCTGCGTCGCGAGATTTTTGCAGATATTTCTGAAGCTGATATTCAGCACTGCCAAGCCATACATCTGCGCATGCTGGCTCATTTAGAACAGATTAATGAAGCGTGATCTTGCCAGCTTAAATGCGCGTTTTGGTGCGCTTTATCGTGTTTGGCTGTTAGGCGTTTTAATGCTCGGCAGCATGGTGATGGTGTTGTCATCCACCAGTATTAACGTGGCGCTACCGGCCATCATGGATGAGTTTGTGATGGGGCGTCCGATGGCGCAGTGGCTGGCTACGGGCTTTTTAGCAGCGATGACCGCAGGTTTATTATTGTCCGCTTGGGCGCAGGCTCAGTTTGGCTCTCGCAACACTGTGCAGGTCAGCATTGGTTTGTTTGTCATCTGCTCGATCGCAGCTTTATTGGCCACTGACGGCTGGCAGTTGATTGTGCTGCGTATTTTACAAGGTGCCAGTGCAGGCATTATTCAGCCGTTGGCGACTGTGCTGATTTTTCGGGTCTATGCGGGTGGCGGGCGCGGTACCGCGCTAGGTATCTATGGTTTAGGCTTAATGATCGCGCCGAGTGTAGGGCCAACGGTGGGTGGTTATTTGATTGATCACTTTGGCTGGATGTCCGCATTTTGGCTGCCGCTACCGGTCTGTTTTGTATTGATGGCGGCTGGACATTGGTTGCTGCCTGATGAAAAGCATGCGCAACCCAAGCGTTTAGATGTGCTGTCTTTTGTGATGTTGACCACCGCTATTTTTGCCAGTTTAGCCGCTATTTCAGAAGCGCAGCGTTATGCCTGGGGTGATTGGCGTGTGACCACGTTAGTACTGATCACGCTGCTCTGCAGTCTGGTGTTTTTTAAGCGTACGTTAAACAGTAAAAAGCCGATTTTATCACTGCGCTTATGGCGGCTGGCAGCCTTTCGACGTGCCAGCTGGATTGCTTTAGCGCTGGGGTTGGGTTTGTATGGTTCAACCTATTTAATACCGTTATTTTTACAAACTATTAATGGCTACAGTGCTGGGCAAGCCGGTGCTTTGCTGTTGCCTGCAGGTCTGTTACTGGGCTTGGCATCCTTTGCCAGTGGTTGGTTGTGTGACCGTATCGCTATTGTATGGTTGTTGTGTGTAGGGTTGTTTTTGTTTGCGTTATCGTCGATTTGGTTTGGGATTTGGGGTGCTAGCAGTGGGTTTTTTTGGCTCTGTGTGATTGCTGCATTAGGGCGCTTGGGGCTGGGCTTGATTATGCCTGCCTTGAGTACTGCTTCGCTGGATAGCCTGACAGTCGACGAGTTGCCTTATGGTGCGGGTGCTGTGACCTTTGTGCGCCAACTCGGGGGTGCTTTTGGGATTAACCTCTTAACAGTGTTTCTTGAATGGCAGCATCAATCGTTAGGTGGTGATTTTGCTGCTGAAACACAAGCCTTTGAGCGCACATTTATGCTGCTGGGTTTAGCTTTTTTATTAGCGCTATGGCCAGCATGGCGCTTACGTAAGTTTCCTAAACCGCTGAAGCACGAGTCTGCATCCTGAGGCGTGCACATAAAACGTCCTGATGATGGCTGCTCAGTGGTTGGCCAGCTATTTAAACAAAGGGCCTGAGCGGGTGTTTAAACCTTTGGCGAGGCGATCGTAGAGCACTACATTGACCGTTGCTGCAAGATTCATACAGCCGTCAGTGGGGATGTAGACCACATCTTCACACCAGTCGCGAGTCTCTTGATCCAATGAGCCATCTTCAGGGCCGAAAATATACAGGGCGCGGTCCGGATGAGTGTACTCCGGTAGTGGGCGCGCGCCTTCGACCAATTCAACCGCTACTGGAATACAGCCTAGCGGTAAAATTTTGCGCAGGTCATCAATATTAATCAGTGGTACATCCTGATGGACTTTTTTGGTGTCGGTAATAAAGTCTTTGGCGCGATCGTAGCGGGTGCCGGTATAAAATACGCTGTTGACGCCATAGCAACCGGCGGCACGCATAATTGAGCCCACATTGGTGGGTGATTTTGGATTGCTTAAGGCAATGCAGCTGTAACGTCGATTGGCCACTGTGGTTCTCGTTTGGTTGAGGTGTGTGCCCAGCGTGGGCGATGTATCTTGCAATAAAAAAGGCCGAGAATATATCTCGGCCTTCATGCGTCTGGCTAGCAGATGTGACTTAGATTACTTGATTTCAACCGCGAGGCTGTCAGCAATCTTTTTCTGCCACAGGGCAGGGCCAGTGATGTGCACTGATTCGCCCAACGTATCAACTGCGACAGTGACAGGCATATCTTCCACTTCAAACTCGTAAATGGCTTCCATACCCAATTCAGCAAAAGCGACGACGCGTGATTTTTTAATCGCTTGAGCAACTAAATAAGCCGCGCCACCCACCGCCATTAAGTACACGGCTTTGTTATCTTTAATCGCTTCAATGGCAATCGGGCCACGCTCAGATTTACCAATCATACCCAGCAAACCTGTGCTTTCGAGGATTTGACGGGTGAACTTATCCATACGTGTTGCTGTGGTTGGACCTGCTGGCCCCACAACTTCTTCGCGGACTGGATCAACAGGGCCCACGTAGTAGATAAAGCGCCCTTTGAGGTCAACCGGTAACTCTTCGCCGTTGTTAAGCATATCGACCATGCGCTTGTGCGCAGCATCACGACCGGTGAGCATTTTACCGTTGAGCAGTACAGTTTCGCCGGGCTTCCAGCTCTGTACGTCTTCAGGTGTTAGAGTGTCGAGGTTAACGCGGCGCGCTGATGGACCTGCTTCCCACACGATATCAGGGTAGGCATCTAACGAAGGCGCTTCCAATACCGCAGGGCCAGAACCGTCGAGCACAAAGTGCGCGTGACGGGTTGCGGCGCAGTTTGGAATCATGCACACCGGCAAGGAGGCCGCATGAGTGGGGTAGTCCATGATTTTCACATCAAGCACAGTGGTTAAACCACCTAAGCCTTGTGCACCAATACCCAGCTGATTAACTTTCTCAAACAGCTCCAGGCGCATTTCTTCGGTACGGTTTTGTGCGCCACGCGCTTGCAGTTCATGGATATCAATGGATTCCATCAGCACTTCTTTAGCCATAACCGCGGCTTTTTCAGCTGTGCCGCCAATACCTATACCGAGCATACCGGGTGGACACCAGCCGGCACCCATTTCTGGGACGGTTTTCAGTACCCAGTCGACAATAGAGTCAGACGGATTGAGCATCGCCATTTTGGCTTTGTTTTCTGAACCGCCGCCTTTAGCTGCAACGTCAAATTCAACAGTGTTGCCCGGTACGATTGAGTAGTGAATCACGGCTGGCGTGTTGTCTTTAGTGTTGCGGCGCGCACCGGCAGGATCAGCCAAGATAGACGCGCGCAGCACGTTTTCTGGCAGCTTATAAGCGCGGCGTACGCCTTCGTTGATCATGTCTTCAACGCCCATAGTGGCGCCATCCCAGCGTACGTCCATACCCACACGCACAAACACTGTGACAATACCGGTGTCTTGGCACAGTGGGCGGTGGCCAGTGGCACTCATACGCGAGTTGATTAGAATTTGTGCAATGGCATCTTTAGCCGATGGCGATTCTTCGCGCAAATAGGCTTCGTGCATGGCTTCAATAAAATCAAGCGGGTGGTAATAGGAAATAAACTGTAAAGCGTCAGCAACGCTTTGGATCACATCATCTTGCTTAATAACGGTCATGAATCGCTCCTCTAAATGGGCGGCTACATCAAGTATTATATTTAGCGAGCGCAGTGTTACAGAATCTTTATGGGCTGCGCTAAACAGGTGCAATACGCTGGACGGGTGGTTTTTATGGCGGCAAGTATAGCGCGCATCAGGGTTGCGCGAACAGTCACGCGCTATCGACTATGGTGGCAGCTGTCCAATTATTTATTTATTTCTGTCTGATCAGCTGCGATGAGCTGTTGCAGTTGCTGATCTTTTACCCGCCATAGGTTGTTGACCCAGTCCTGAAACTCAGCGCGGTAGGCGGTGTTTTGATCGTAGCTTTGGCCAATAAACTGCTGAGGAATAGGGGTGATTTCAACACGCATAACAATGCGTTTGATCTGTCCACTGAGTAAGTCCCACAGTGTAGGTTTGCCTTGTGGGTAATACAGGGTCACGTTGACTAAGCCCTGTAATTGTTCGCCCATGGCATCCAGCACAAAGGCAATACCGCCCGCTTTGGGTTTGAGTAAATGCTGAAAGGGTGATTGTTGCTGGGTATGTTTCTCTTCGGTAAAGCGCGTGCCTTCTAAAAAGTTAAACACCGAAACAGGGTTGGTTTTATAGCGCTCGCAGGCTTTGCGTGTGGTGGCTAAATCTTGACCTTGTTTTTCAGGATGCTTAGCTAAATAGGCTTTGCTGTAACGTTTCATAAAGGGAAACTCCAGCGCCCACCAGCATAAACCAATCACCGGCACCCAAATCAGCTCTTTCTTTAAGAAAAACTTCAAAAAAGGTAAGCGGCGATTGAATTGATATTGCAGAGCGAGGATGTCCACCCAGCTTTGATGATTGCTGGTGACCAGCCATGAGTGGGTCAGATCCAGCTGCTCTAAGCCTTGCACATCCCAGTCGACGGGTTGTACTAAGCGCATCCACCACGAGTTAACAGCAATCCAAGATTCAGCAATCCAGTGCATGGCAAAACGCAGGCTGCGCTGCACCACTGCAAAGGGTAGCAGGAGTTTAACTAAGGCCAGAATGAATAAGGGCCAGCACCAAAACAGTGTGTTAAGGGTCAGTAACACTGAGGCGATGATGCCTCGCAAAAAACGAGGAAGACAATGCAGCATACGGAAATACCTCAAAACAACGTGCAGCTGAACCGCACAATTATAAAGTGATCGAGGGGTATGGTTATTGTTTCGGCGGGGGAGTGCAAGTGTGCTTGAGTAAAAAGAGCCACTGTGCAGGACGCAGCAGTGGCTCTTGTGCAGGTCTAACTTACGACATGCTTTCAGCTTGAATCGCAGTCAGAGCGATAGTGAAGACAATGTCATCCACTAAGGCGCCGCGCGATAAATCGTTTACTGGCTTGCGTAAACCTTGCAGCATGGGACCCACGCTGATGACGTTAGCGCTACGCTGCACAGCTTTATAAGTGGTGTTACCAGTGTTTAAATCGGGGAAAATAAACACAGTGGCACGACCGGCAACCAAGCTATCAGGCGCTTTGGAGCGGCCAACACTTTCGATACTGGCAGCGTCGTATTGCAATGGACCATCAATAGGCAATGTTGGGTTCAGTTCGTGGGCAATACGGGTTGCCTCGCGTACTTTTTCCACTTCAGCACCTGTACCTGAGTCGCCGGTAGAGTAGCTGATCATGGCAACGCGCGGATCAATGCCGAAAGCGTGTGCGGACTCAGCACTTTGCAAGGCAATTTCAGCCAGTTGTGCCGCGTTTGGATCAGGATTCACCGCGCAGTCACCGTAGACCAATACTTGATCTGGCAGCAGCATAAAGAATACTGAAGACACCAAGTTGTAACCCGGTGCTGTTTTGATTAACTGCAACGCCGGACGGATGGTGCTGGCTGTCGTGTGTACTGCGCCTGATACCAAGCCGTCGACTTCGTTTTCAGCCAGCATCATGGTGGCCAATACCACAGTATCTTCTAACTGCACTGCAGCCAATTGCGGGGTTAAGCCTTTATCTTTGCGCAGTTCAACCATGGGTGCGATTAAGCGTTGACGGATTGAATCTGGATCGATAATTTCCAAGTCAGCCGGTAAATCAATACCTTGGGCTTTAGCAATAGCATGCACTTCATCAGGCTTGGCAATCAGTACGCAGCGGGCAATACCGCGCTTTTGACAAATAGCCGCTGCTTGAATCGTGCGTGGCTCGTTACCTTCAGGCAGCACAATGCGCTTGTTAGCCGCTTGTGCGCGCTTCACTAACTGATGACGGAAGGCTGGCGGAGACAGCAACAACTGACGCGTGGTGTTGCAGCGTGCCGTGAGCCAATCTTGATCCAAGTGACCCGCGATATAGTCGGTTACGTCTTTGGCACGCTCGGTATCGCTGATAGGGATGCCTTTGTATAAGCGCGTTAAGTTGTACGCCGTATCATAAGAGCCGGTGGGTACGCTCATCACCGGCAAGCCGCCTTTGAGTGCGCGCTCACCAATGTCCATAATGCTTGGGTTGGGTGTCAGGTCGCCGGTTAACAATAGACCGGCCAATAGCACGCCATTCATCTCGGCTAAGCTAACAGCGAGGATGATGTCATCACGGTCGCCTGGGCAGACCACTAAAACGCCCGGTTGCAGCAGTGGCACAATATTAGCCACAGTACGTGAGCACAAAATCACTTTTTGCACACGACGCTGTTCAATATCACCGGTGTTATGCACCTTGGCTTTAATTAAATGCGCAAAGTCGCTGGTGCGTGCGTTGTTAAGTTCTTCTTTAGTTGCGATGCAACCAATTAAATGCAAGTCGCCTTTGCGCAGCGCGGGTAAATGGCTTTTTAAGCGCTCAATAAAGCCAGCCATAGGTACATCGGCGACTCGATTGATAATAACGCCCAATACCTTTGGATCTTTAGTGCCGCCAAACAACTGTGCTTGCATCTCGATGCGGTCCGACAGTTCATTGAGGTCGTCACTGGTCGGTGCGCTGACCAAAATCACTTCGGCGTCCATTGATTTAGCTAACAGTGCGTTGATGCGTTCAGCATAGTTGGCTTGGCGTGATGGCGTCATACCTTCGACAATAATAATGTCGTACTCAGCTTGAATCTGCTGGTGCATGCTGACGATTTCTTCCATCAACTCATCGAGTTGACCGTTACCAATCATGCGCTCAACATAAGCCAGCGATAAAGCATTGGGCTGACGAATACCGTGAGTGGCTTCCATGAGTGCGCTGGAGCGCTCAGGGCCTGTGTCATCCGGATGTGGCTGAGCAATAGGCTTAAAAAAACCAACTTTTAGACCTGAGCGCAGTAATGACTGCACTACGCCTAAGCTAACTGATGATAAACCCACACCAAAACCGGTGGGCGCAAGTAAAAAAGTGTGCATGAATCAAGCGTCCTGTATTAAGCGTTAGCGTCAATTAAAGCCAAAGTTTCAACTGCGATTTGGCGCTCTTCGTTGGTCGGTACGACCAAGACGCGAGTATGGTTTTCAGCGCTAATAGTGCCGCCAACGCCACGCGTGCATTTCGAGTTGGCTTCTTCATCCAGCTTGAAGTTGAATAAACGCATGTGCTCTAAAGTTTTGCTGCGCACGAGGCTCGCATTTTCACCGATACCACCGGTGAAAATCAGACCGTCCAATTTGGGTAGGGCGCACGCCATGCCGGCTAAAGATTTGGCCAAACGGTAGCAGAATACTTCAATGGCTAAAGTGGCGCGCTCATCACCTTTTTGGTGTGCTTCGATCAGGGTGCGCATGTCGTTAGACAGGCCAGACAGACCAAGCAGACCACTTTCTTTGGTCAGTACGTTTTCAATGCGTTGTGTATCCCAACCTAAAGTGCGGGATAAGTGATTGTGCAAGCTTGGGTCAACATCGCCGCTGCGCGTACCCATCACTAAACCTTCCAGCGGGGTTAAACCCATGCTGGTGTCTAAACTTTCGCCATTAACAACGGCGGCGGTGGAGCAGCCGTTACCTAAGTGCGCGGTTAACCAGCAGCTGTCTTCAACAGGCAAACCGGTCATAGCTGCCGCTTTACGGCTGACATACATGTGGCTGGTGCCGTGGAAACCGTAGCGGCGCACATGATGATCGGTGTACAAATGCTCAGGCACTGCATAGCGATACGCGTGCGGTGGCATGGTTTGGTGGAACGCCGTGTCAAACACTGCAACGTGGGTTAAATCAGGGTACAACGCCATCACAGCTTCAATACCGACTAAACCAGCGGGGTTATGCAGTGGCGCTAATACGCCTGCGCGACGAATCACGTCGATGACTTCACGATCCAGTGCGGTGGCTTCAGTAAAGTGCGCACCGCCGTGTACAACGCGGTGACCGATTCCAGTTAATTGGCCGTGGCTGGCTTTTTGTACTAAAGGCAACAGGCGCGCAAAGGCGGCTTGATGGTCAGCACCCGGCAGTTGTGCCACATGTTTTTCATCGCCCAGCTGCCAGTTTAAAACGGCTTCAGTACTGCCTAAGCGCTCAGCTAAACCTTGGATTAAAAATTCTTCGCTGTGCTCGTTAACGAGGGCGAATTTAATCGATGAACTACCGCAGTTGATCACTAGAATATTGCGAGACGACATAGAAGATCCTTGTAAGTTTAAAAATAAAAGTTGGGCGCAGCTTAGAAAATCAGCTTAAATAAGGCCGCACCATTAATAAGGTTTACTAATCTTCATGCGCGCGATGGGGTAGGTCAAGTGTGCATTGGTCTACTTAATCTAAAGTCGCATTACAGTGCGAGGGCAGGTAAACTTTCTTTTACATTTATTTTTACAAAGGTTTTTATTTTATGCTGATCGCCAATCAACACGTTGTCGCCATTGACTACACGCTCAGTAACGACGCTGGTGAAGTGATTGATAGCTCGCAGGGCGCCGAGCCGTTGGTTTATTTACATGGTGCAGGCAATATCATTGCTGGTTTAGAAAACGCATTAACGGGTAAGGCTGTGGGTGATGAGCTGGATGTCACCATCGAGCCAGAAGATGCCTACGGTGAGTACAGCGCTGAGCTGATCACGAATCTAGGTCGTGAAATGTTTGAAGGTGTTGATGAGTTAGAAGTGGGTATGCAGTTCCACGCTTCAGCGCCAGACGGTGGCATGCAAATCGTTACTATTCGTGATATCGATGGTGATCAAGTGACTATTGATGGTAATCATCCTTTAGCCGGCCAACAGTTAAACTTTAAAGTTAAGGTTGTGACTGTACGTGCCGCGAGCGAAGAAGAAATTGCGCATGGCCACGTACATGGTGAAGGTGGTCATCAGCACTGATTTATATATTCAGTGAATGACCAAGCAAAGGCACTTTTCAGTGCCTTTGTTGCTTTTAAATGGGTGCTTGCCGCTGGCACCTTTGCACTGGCGTTGCTGCTTTGTCTATTGGGTGTTGGCGCTGACAATGCTATATTGCCGCGCTTACAGCATACGTAATTAATGTGGATGCCCTATGTTTGAGCACAGTATAGCGTCGGGTCGGAGTGTGTATGTCAGTTGACAATGCGTTTGCCGTAGAGCTAAAAGGCGTAACCTTTAAGCGCGGTTCACGAACAATTTTTGATAATGTCGATATCCGTTTTCCACGTGGCAAAGTCACTGGAGTGATGGGTCCTTCAGGCTGTGGAAAAACCACATTGCTGCGCCTGATGGCCGCTCAACTGAAACCTGAGCAAGGCGAAGTCTGGGTCAACGGGCAAAATCTGCCAGGCTTATCGCGCAGTGCGCTCTTTGATATGCGCAAACAATTTGGTGTGCTGTTTCAAAGCGGTGCCTTATTTACCGATTTGAATGTATTTGAAAACGTGGCTTTTCCGCTGCGCGTGCATACTCAGTTACCCGATGAAATGATTCGCGATATTGTGCTGATGAAACTGCAAGCTGTCGGTTTGCGCGGCGCGATTGATTTAATGCCCGATGAGTTATCGGGAGGTATGAAGCGCCGTGTAGCTTTGGCGCGGGCGATTGCTTTAGATCCGGATATTTTGTTATATGACGAGCCTTTTGTCGGTCAAGACCCAATCGCTAAAGGGGTGTTGGTGCGCTTGATTCGTTTATTAAATGATGCGCTTGGCATTACCAGTGTAGTGGTGTCGCACGACTTGGCAGAAACAGCCAGCATTGCCGACTATTTGTACGTGGTCGGTGACAGTCAGGTTTTAGGGCAAGGCACACCGGATGAATTAATGAACTCGGATAACCCGCGTATTCGTCAGTTTATGCAGGGTATTCCGGATGGTCCTGTACCTTTTCATTTTGACGCACCTGATTATCGCAGCGACTTGCTAGGAGGGCGTTAAATGGCGCATAAATCGATGTTAGATCGTATCGCAGGGTTAGGGCGCTCAGGTTTAAACGTTGTGCAGTCGATGGGGCGCTCGCTGATTTTTTTATGGCACGTGCTGATCGGTCGTGGCGGCGCCGGCACGGGCGTGCATTTGTTAATCAAGCAACTGTACTCGGTGGGCGTGTTATCGCTGGCGATTATTGTTGTCTCAGGCTTATTTATCGGTATGGTGCTGGCGCTGCAGGGCTACAGTATTTTAGTTGATTTTGGCTCTGAGCAAGCAGTAGGGCAGATGGTGGCTTTAACCTTGCTGCGTGAGTTGGGACCGGTGGTGACCGCATTGTTATTTGCTGGGCGCGCAGGTTCGGCGTTAACGGCTGAAATTGGCAATATGAAATCCACCGAGCAGTTATCGAGCTTAGAAATGATCGGCGTCGATCCACTTAAATACATCATTGCCCCACGCTTGTGGGCAGGGTTTATCTCAATGCCATTATTGGCGGCGATTTTCTCTGTGGTGGGTATTTGGGGCGGTGCTATGGTGGCCGTGGATTGGCTGGGTGTGTATGAAGGCTCTTACTGGGGCAACATGACCAATAGCGTCGATTTTTATAATGACGTGCTCAATGGCGTAATTAAAAGTGTGGTGTTTGCGTTTGTCGTAACCTGGATTGCTGTGTTCCAAGGCTACGATTGCGAGCCCACTTCAGAAGGTATCAGTCGCGCCACCACGCGCACGGTGGTGTATGCCTCCTTAGCGGTGTTGGGTTTGGACTTTATTTTGACTGCTTTAATGTTTGGAGATTTCTGATGCGAATCCGCGCCGTAGAGATTAGTGTGGGTGTGTTTTTATTGGCCGGCATGCTGGCGTTATTGTTATTGGCTCTACGAGTCAGTGGTTTAACGGTCGCTAATAGCACTGACACCTATAAATTAACTGCTTATTTTGACAATATTGCCGGACTCACCACGCGCGCCAAAGTGACGATGGCCGGTGTAACCGTAGGTAAAGTTGTCGGTATTGATTTTGATACCAAGACCTATACGGGCAAAGTCACTATGGAAGTGCAGCAACGGGTGAATAATCTGCCCACTGATACCACAGCTTCTATTCTGACCGCAGGTTTACTGGGTGAGAAATACATCAGTTTCAGTGTCGGTGGTGAAGACGAAGTGTTGCACGATGGTGATGTGATTTATGACACGCAATCTTCTTTGGTACTGGAAGAATTGATTGGTAAGTTTTTAATGAACACTGTTAATCAGGATTAATAGCTATGCGAGCCATGTTACGTCAAACCCTGTTTCTTGTGCTTTTAGCCTGTACGGGGATCAGTATGGCTGCCACCGATGCGCATAGCATTGTTGAGCAAACCACTGACAAATTATTATCTGATTTAAAAATTAATAAAGAACACTACCGTACCGATCCTGCCGCGTTTTATAACGCTATGGAAGGTATTTTAGGGCCGGTTGTGGATGCTGAAGGTATCTCTAAAAGCGTGATGACCGTGCGTTATTCGCGCCGTGCCAGTCCAGAGCAAATGCAGCGTTTTGAGGAGAACTTTAAACGCAGTTTGATGCAGTTCTATGGCAATGCTTTGCTTGAATACGATAACCAAACCATTCGTGTGCTACCGGGTAATGTCAATCAAGGTCCTAATCGCAGTGAAGTGCGCATGGAAGTGGTGGACAGTAAAGGCGTCATTTATCCGGTGTCTTACACTATGGTGAAGATTAATAATCAATGGCGCATGCGTAATGTGATTATTAACGGTATAAACTTAGGCAAATTATTTCGTGACCAGTTTGCCGAAGCCATGCAGCGCAATGCGCAAGATTTAGACCGTGTGATCGATAACTGGGTTGAAACCGTGGCGAAGACACGTGCCGCTCAGGAGGCTGCGTGAGTCAAGCCCATATCGTTCTAGATCCACAAGGCGTGTTGCAGTTGCAAGGCGTTTTAGATTACAGCACTGGGCCGCTGCTGCGTCAGCAGGGGCAAGCGCTGGTGCGTGCGCATAACAGCACTGAACTGCAGATCAATTGTGCCGGTGTGGAGAAATCCAGCAGTGTTGGTCTGGCCTTATTGTTGGCTTTTATGCGCGATGCGCAGGGTGCCAGTAAAACGCTGACATTAACGCAGTTGCCTGAAGATATGCGCAAAATCGCCCAAGTATGCGGTTTGACTGAGATCCTTGGAATTGATGTTGCTGATGGTGCAGACAGTAACGGTTGAATAAGTGCTAATGTAGCGGCGGCAAAATGCTGAACGCTGTAAATGAGGTTAATTATGCAAGCTGTAGCAGTAAAACAGTTATTAGAAGAGAAGTTGGCTCACACTCAAGTTGAAGTCGAAGGCGAAGGCTGTAACTTTCAGCTCAATATTATTAGCGATGACTTAGCGGCTCTGGGCCCAGTTAAGCGTCAGCAACAGGTTTATGCACATATTAACCCATGGATTGCTGATGGCAGCATCCATGCGGTCACAATGAAGTTTTTTACTCGCACGGCTTGGGCCGAACGCTCTTAAAGCAACCAAACGAGATTCTAATGGATAAGCTAATTATTAGCGGAGGTCATCGTTTAGACGGTGAAATTCGTATATCTGGTGCAAAAAACTCTGCGCTGCCCATTCTTGCGGCAACTTTGTTAGCCAGCGAACCTGTGACTGTGTGCAATTTACCGCACCTGCACGACATTACCACCATGATCGAGCTGTTTGGCCGCATGGGCATCGAGCCGGTGATTGATGAGAAGCTCAGTGTCGAAGTGGATCCGCGCACCATTAAAACGTTGATCGCACCCTATGACCTAGTCAAAACGATGCGTGCCTCGATTTTAGTATTGGGTCCGATGGTGGCGCACTTTGGTCAAGCAGAAGTTGCTTTGCCAGGTGGTTGTGCGATTGGTTCACGTCCGGTTGATTTACATATCCGCGGTCTCGAAGCGCTAGGCGCGGAAATCACCGTTGAAAATGGCTACATTAAAGCCAAAGCGCCGGAAGGTGGTTTGCGTGGTGGTAACTTCTTTTTTGACGTGGTTAGCGTAACCGGTACGGAAAATATTTTGATGGCGGCGACCTTGGCAAAAGGCCGCACTGTGCTGGAAAACGCAGCGCGTGAGCCAGAAATTGTCGACTTAGCCAACTGCTTGATTGCCATGGGTGCAAAAATCCAAGGCGCAGGTACTGATACCATCACCATTGATGGCGTTGAGAAGCTGGGCGGTGCGCGTTATGTGGTGATGCCTGACCGTATCGAAACCGGTACTTACTTAGTTGCCGCGGCGGTCACCGGTGGACGCGTTAAGCTCAAAGATACTGACCCAACCATTCTTGAAGCGGTGTTGTCTAAGCTGCAAGAAGCCGGAGCCGAAATCACCACCGGTGAAGACTGGATTGAGCTCAATATGCACGGCAAACGCCCCAAGGCCGTGAATGTGCGCACCGCGCCATACCCTGCGTTCCCTACCGATATGCAAGCGCAATTTATTGCCTTGAATGCGGTTGCAGAAGGCACCGGCACAGTGATTGAGACCATCTTTGAAAATCGCTTTATGCATGCGTTAGAAATGCAGCGCATGGGTGCGAAAATTCAGATTGAAGGTAATACGGCAATTGTGACAGGTATACAGCAGCTTAAAGCAGCACCCGTGATGGCCACTGATTTGCGCGCCTCTGCCAGTTTGGTGATTGCGGCGTTAATGGCTGAGGGTGATACCTTAATCGATCGTATTTATCACATTGACCGTGGTTATGAGTGTATCGAGGAGAAAATGCAACTTCTCGGTGCGAAAATCCGTCGAGTACCGGGCTAGTCTTATGTTAACTATTGCACTGTCAAAAGGTCGAATTTTAGACGATACCCTGCCGCTGTTAGAGCAGGCCGGTATCGTGCCGACTGAAAACCCTGAAAAAAGCCGTAAATTAATTATTCCGACCACGCGTGACGATGTGCGTTTGCTCATCGTGCGTGCCACCGATGTGCCAACCTACGTTGAACTGGGCGCTGCCGATTTAGGTGTCGCTGGTAAAGACGTGCTGTTGGAATACGGTGGGCAAGGCTTGTACGAGCCGCTTGATCTGCAGATTGCCAAGTGCAAACTGATGACCGCAGGTCCAGTGGATACGCCAGAGCCCACGGGTCGTTTACGTGTGGCGACTAAATTCGTCAATGTTGCGAAGCGTTATTACGCTGAACAAGGCCGTCAGGTGGATATCATCAAGCTGTACGGCTCAATGGAGTTGGCGCCGCTGGTGGGTTTAGCTGACAAAATCATTGACGTGGTCGACACCGGTAACACTTTGCGTGCCAATGGTTTAGAGCCTCAAGAGTTGATTGCCCATATCAGCTCGCGCTTAATTGTGAATCGCGCATCAATGAAAATGAAGCACGGCGATATTCAAACCTTGATTGATACCTTAAGTGCCGCGGTCAACGCACGACACTGATTTGCCACCTGCACCGGCGTGCACTGATATGCACGCCGCCTATCTGCGTCATAGCCGAATTGATCGGGTGCCTGCGCAGAAGGTTTGCTAGTCTGATGGCGCCCGAGTGTGTATTTATTATTGAGGCCCGCTATGACTGCAGCGACTTTTGTACGACGTTTAAATGCCCAAGATGTAGATTTTAATACGCAACTCGACCAGTTGTTGAGTTGGGAAAGTGTGTCTGATGCCAGTATTAATCAGCGTGTACTGGATATTATTGATAACGTGCGCACCCGTGGGGATGCGGCGCTGATCGATTACACGCGTCAGTTCGACGGCCTTGATGTTGCGCAGATGAGTGACTTGATTCTGCCGCGTGAGCGTCTTGAATTAGCATTGACACGCATCACTCCTGAACAACGTACGGCGTTAGAAACCGCTGCGCGCCGTGTCCGTGAATACCATGAACATCAAGTGCAAGACTCATGGCGCTATACCGAAGCCGACGGCACTGTGCTGGGGCAAAAAGTCACGCCGTTAGACCGTGCGGGCCTTTATGTACCCGGCGGTAAGGCGTCTTATCCGTCATCAGTGCTGATGAATGCGATTCCTGCCAAGGTTGCCGGCGTGCCTGAAGTGGTGATGGTTGTACCCACGCCACGTGGTGAAATCAACGAGCTGGTTCTGGCGGCTGCTGCTATTGCCGGTGTGGATCGCGTGTTTACCATTGGTGGTGCGCAAGCGGTTGCTGCGCTGGCCTACGGCACTGAAAGTGTACCGCCGGTCGATAAAATTGTCGGCCCCGGCAATATCTATGTCGCCACCGCTAAGCGCCATGTGTTTGGCAAAGTGGGTATTGATATGATCGCCGGTCCATCAGAGATTTTGGTGGTCTGTGATGGCAAAACTGATCCGGATTGGATTGCCATGGATTTGTTTTCGCAAGCCGAACACGATGAAGATGCGCAGTCGATTTTAGTCAGTCCTGATGCTGATTTTTTAGATCGTGTTGAGCACAGTATGCAGCGTTTGTTGCCGACCTTAGAGCGCGAAACCATTGCGCGAACGTCTCTGCGCGAGCGCGGTGCTTTAATCCATGTGGCGGATATGGCGCAGGCGATTGCCGTTTCTAACCGTATTGCTCCAGAGCACTTAGAGTTGTCGGTCGAAAACCCTGAAGCGTTATTGCCGCAGATTCGTCATGCTGGCGCTATCTTTATGGGTCGTTACACAGCAGAAGCTTTGGGCGATTATTGCGCTGGGCCGAACCACGTACTGCCCACCTCTGGCACCGCACGCTTTTCGTCACCGTTGGGTGTCTATGATTTCCAAAAACGCTCATCGATTATCTATTGCAGCCCGCAAGGTGCGTCTGAATTGGGTAAAGTGGCTTCAGTATTGGCGCGCGGTGAGTCGCTAACCGCGCATGCGCGTTCAGCCGAATACCGTATTAAAGCGGACTAGAAGTTAAGCTTCACCGCTTAAATTAAAAGATTGTCGAGTATTGTAATCACCGCCTTGAGTGCGGTGATTCACTCAGCTGAGGAGCGCACTACGTGAGTAAGTTTTGGAGTCCTTTTGTTAAGAACCTCGTGCCTTATGTGCCAGGTGAACAACCGAAGATTGAGCGTTTAGTTAAGCTCAACACCAATGAAAACCCCTATGGCCCATCGCCTAAAGCGATTATCGCTATGCAGGCGCAAATCAGTGATGATTTACGTTTGTACCCAGACCCCAACTGCGATGTGTTAAAGCATGCTGTCGCCGATTATTACTCAGTGGGCCCGCAGTATGTATTCGTCGGTAACGGCTCGGATGAAGTATTGGCGCATGCTTTTCATGGCTTATTTCAACATGATAAACCGCTGTTATTTCCAGATATCAGCTACAGTTTTTATCCGGTGTACTGCGGTCTGTATGGTATTGAGCAACAGCCTGTGGCACTCGATGAAAATTTTCAAATACGCGTGCAAGACTACCAACAGCCCAATGGCGGTATTATCTTCCCCAATCCAAATGCGCCAACTGGGTGTTTATTGGAGTTGGATAAAGTCGAGCAGATCGTGCAAGCCAATCCCAACTCTGTAGTGTTGGTGGATGAGGCCTATATTGATTTTGGTGGTGAGTCAGCCATCAGTCTGGTCAAGAAATACGACAACTTATTAGTGACCCAAACCCTGTCTAAGTCGCGCTCACTAGCGGGTTTACGTGTGGGGATTGCTGTTGGACATCCTGATTTGATTGAAGGCTTAGAGCGGATTAAAAACAGCTTTAACTCCTACCCACTTGATCGCGCAGCCTTAGCTGGTGCGGCAGCAGCCTTTGCCGATGCTGATCACTTCCATAGCACGCGCAATAAAGTGATTAGCAGCCGCGAATGGGTGGTTGAGGAATTAGCTGCTTTAGGTTTTGAAGTCTTACCTTCGGCGGCCAACTTTGTCTTTGCTCGGCACAAGAGTCGTGATGCACAAGAATTAGCCGCAGCCTTGCGCGAGCAGGGCGTCTTGGTACGCCACTTTGCTAAGCCGCGGATTGAGCAGTTTTTACGCATAACCATTGGCACGGATGAGCAAAATCAAACCTTGATTGATACACTGAAAAGCTGCATTTAAGGTGTTCGGTAGCAGGGTGTTGCCCTATCAAATAACTGTGAGGTAAGTCATGTACAGCGAACAGAATTTAATTTGGATTGATCTGGAAATGACCGGGCTTGATACCGATAACGACCTCATCATTGAAATAGCCACTATTGTTACCGATAGCCAACTCAATATTCTGGCACAAGGACCAGAGTTAGCCATTCATCAGACGGATGCCGTCATGGCCGGTATGGATGAATGGAATACCCGTCAGCATGGTGGCAGTGGTTTAACGCAACGCGTGCGTGATAGTCGTGTGACTGAAGCACAAGCAGAGGCTCAGACCATTGAGTTTTTGCAGAAGTGGGTGCCAGCGGGTGCCTCGCCGATCTGCGGTAACAGTATTTGCCAAGACCGTCGCTTCTTACACCGTCATATGCCGCAGCTTGAAGCCTATTTCCACTATCGCAATTTAGATGTGTCATCGGTGAAAGAATTGGTTGCGCGCTGGGCACCAGAGTTGCGTGGTGGTTTTAAAAAGAGTGAAGCGCATCTGGCGTTAGCGGATATTCAAGACTCGATTGCTGAGTTGCAATATTACCGCGAGCATTTTATTCGTTATTGAGTGACCTAGATTGTGTTTTGCGCTTTAAAACACAATTTTTATCAGCAATCTAAGACCTTTGGCTAGGTTTTATGTACTATGACTCTTACTTTGTAAGACAAAACACATCAGCACATATGCTTGTCGGTGCTTGCCTATTATTGCGCCAGTAATTATAGGCAGCGTTATTGCACCGTTGCGCTATTGCTCGGCAAGTTGTGCAGCTTTACTACAATAAAAGAGACGGGAAACTACAAGATGGCAGCCTATGAAATACTGATTGCAGACGATCACCCATTATTTCGCAGTGCTCTGCGTCAAGCACTGACGTTAAGTTTGGGCAATGCTGTACGTTTGGTTGAGGCTGAGAATATCGCTGAGCTTGAAGCATGTTTACAGGACAAATCAGATTGGGATTTGGTGTTACTGGATTTAAATATGCCGGGTGCGCATGGTTTTTCGGGTCTCGTATTATTGCGTGGTCAGTATCCACAAGTGCCTGTGGTGATGATTTCTGCACAAGAAGAATCGATGATTATGGCGCGTGCGCGAGAGTTTGGTGCCAGCGGCTTTATTCCAAAATCCAGTGCTTTAGCGGATATTCAGCAAGCGGTACAAATAGTGTTGGATGGTGATGTATGGTGGCCGGCACAAACCGCAGCAACGGCAGCGGTGACGGCGGATGAGAAAGCCGCCAGTGCAGGTTTAGCCAGCTTAACGCCACAACAGTTTCGTGTTTTGACTATGGTGTGTGATGGCTTACTCAATAAGCAGATTGCCTATGACTTAAATGTCTCTGAAGCGACTGTGAAAGCCCACGTGACGGCGATCTTCCGTAAGCTGAATGTGCGTACTCGCACCCAAGCCGCGTTGTTATTACAGCAAATGGAATCCATCCCGCAAAGCGAATAATTTTTCGTGCAGCAGTATGGCTAGGTTCGCTGTGGCTGTACTGCGGCAATGCTGAATAATTATTGCAATCAGGTATCTATGTCGCCATTTAAAGGCCAATCCGGTGTGCGCCGTATCATTAATGCAACCGGCTATTCGCTAGCAGGTTTACGAGCTGCTTTTGTGGGTGAGGCGGCTTTTCGTCAGCTGCTGCTACTTAACATCATCTTAATTACCATAAGCTTTTTCTTGCCGGTCACGCGTGGTGAGCAGGCACTGATGGTTGCAGTGTGTTTGTTGTCGCTGATCATTGAATTGTTTAATTCAGCGATTGAAGCTGCCATTGATCGTATTTCTTTAGAACGACATCCCTTGTCGAAAAACGCTAAAGATATGGGCAGTGCTGCACAAATGATCGGCATAACGATGATTGCTGCAGTCTGGGCCATTATCTTGCTTGGCTAAGCAGCTCTAATGTAACGCGTAAGCTCTTAGTGTTCTTTTACTGCACTGACACCTGCCAGCGTGGTAAAGGATGTGTCTTTTGCCGTGAGTAGAAAGTCCTGCATAAAAGCAGCATCAAGCATATCGGTACGTACTGCTGCATACAGAGTCGAAAATAAACCCTCTTTACCTAAGCGTCGCGCGCTGACATAGCCTTTTGAGCTGTACTCATGCATCGCCCAATTCGGCAAACAGCACACCCCACGGCCGCTGGCGACCAATTGCATCATCATCACTGTCAATTCTGAAGTGCGCACTTGGGCGGGCTCAACATCGGCAGGTTCTAAAAAATGGTTGAAAATATCTAAGCGGTCATGCTCGACTGGGTAGGTGATCAGGGTTTCGTCGCGTAAATCTTCCGGCTCGACATAGGCTTTCTGCGCCAGTGGATGCTGCTTTGCTACCGCCAATAAAGCTTCATAAGCAAACAAAGGAATGTAGCTGATACCGCTCAGATCAATCGGGTCCGAGGTGACCACTAAGTCCAAGTCACCGCGCGCCAACGCCGGCAGCGGCGCAAAGGCAAAGCCCGAGGCTAAGTCTAATTCCACTTCAGGCCAAGCATCGCGAAACTGATCAATAGTCGGCATCAGCCACTGAAAACAGCTGTGGCATTCAATTGCCATATGCAAGCGCCCGGCTGAGCCGCCTTGTAAGCGGGTGATATCACGAGCGGCACTGCGCATCAGCGGTAACACTTCATCAGCAAGCCTCAGTAAACGTAAGCCGGCACTGGTAAAACGCACAGGCTTGGTTTTGCGCACAAACAGCTGCATATCGAGGCGCTCTTCCATTTCTTTGAACTGGTGGGAGAGGGCTGATTGGGTAAGGTGCAGGCGTTCGGCGGCTTCCACTAAGCTGCCGGCATCGCGCAGCGCGGCAAGCGTCTTGAGGTGACGAATATCCAGCATGAGCATTCCTTAAATAACAACATGAGTAAAACTGATGGCAGTCAATAATGTTTTGAGTTTGTCTCATGATTGGCGCGTGATGACAAGAGTGCCATTCATTTAGCAGGAGAATATCGTGTTGATTGAGGGATTGAGGGCTTTAATAGCTTAAAGGCTACACACTGATATCGACAAAACCGCCCATAGCTCCGACGCTGTCAGTTTCAACATGGCCAGTGGCAACGGCTGCTGAGATTGGAGAGATCCGCGCACCTTCGTTGAGGGACTGATCTAAAGTTTCCAGTTCGCGCTCAATACTGGCTAACAGTTTGCGTGATTCTTTGTCATCCACTTGGTGCTTGGCTTTAAGCATGCTCAGCACTTCTTTAAGCGTTTTGCTGGCTTCAGTAAGAATAGCGCGCAGAGCTTTATCGTCGGCATCTTCACTCTGGCGCAGACCCGCTATGCGTGGTTTATCCATCTTGGAGTTTTGCGCGTCACCCTCATTGGCGTTAACCTCGCGCTCAACTGCTGTTGACAACTGAGTAGCTTGCTGTGCATCTGCCTCAGCTGTCTGGGTCGCCGATGCTGCCGTCGCTTGCGCCTCGTCTGCAGTGATCAGTTCTGCAGCAACCGCTGTGTCGGGCATGCTGGTAGCAATGTTAGCGCTGGCATCTACCCCAGCCGTTTCCTCGCCAGCACTATCGGTCATAGCGGCACCTAGGGCTGCGGATATGGAGGGCATATTGCCCAGACCGCCACCGGAGTTGCCTAATTGCTTGCCCAGTGCCGCCAGTTCTTTAGCGATTTGCTTGAGTTCTTGTGCCAGCGCTTTGTAATTACCGGGTGGCAGTTTGGTCATAATGGATTTCAAAGTATCCAAGCGTTGCTTTAGCAAAGCGGCACGTTGATTGGCCATTTTTTTAGGCGAGGTGTTCTTCTTCATTTCTTGCAGCTTAGTCACAGCGTCTTGCATACCTTGCATCTGCTTCTTGCGCCGCTCGAACAGCACGTTGCCTGCACGACTTTCGTTCAGCTCGCGCAAAGCTGTCTGCTGGGCTGGACCAGACGCTGTGTCTCTTAAGGTAAAGGAGGGCAAGTTTGGCTTAATCTGCATAAAGTGGCGTACTCCAATCAAAAAGAACGAGTCTGTAGTGTTGGCTAACTGGTCTACTCCGTTGTATCGGTTACTGGGGTAGAAGCTTGAGTGTTGTGG